>JAYTGR010000714.1:0-3923 GCA_043733205.1 Chthonomonadaceae bacterium | reverse complement strand
AAAATCGGGCCAAAGAAGTCCTGCGAGACGATCGGCATGCTCTCCGTACACTCCGCAAGCAGGGTAGGAGCGTAGTGGAAGCCGGGCAGTTCTGTCAGACAGCGGCCGCCGGTGCGCAGCTCCGCGCCCTGGGCTACGGCCTGCCAGACAAGTCGGTGCGCCGTATCGCGCAGCCGGTCCGTACGCAGCGGTCCGAAATCGACGCCCGCCCGCAGAGTCTCTATCTCCTGCTGACAGGCGCGCAGAAAGGCATCGGCGCGTTCCCGCACCACATAGAAACGCTGGGGGGCGAGGCAGCTCTGGCCCGCGTTGCAGACCCGTCCCCAGACCGCCGAGCGCGCCGCCAGTTCGATATCCGCATCGGCGCAGACGAGAAAAGCATCGTTGCCGGAAAGCTCCATGACTGCAGGGATGTTGTGCGTTGCGAGCTCCGCCAGGATCGCGCGTCCGGTGCGCACACCTCCCGTGAAAGCCATTTTGTCGATGTCCGCGCGGCAGAGCGCCTGTCCTGTCTCCCCGCCGCCTGTCACCGTTACCACCGGCAGGCCGACGGCCTCGGCATGCGCCATCAGGCGCAGGGCCGAAGCGGCAGCGAGCTCCGAGGGTTTGAACACCACGGCGTTTCCTGCAGCCAGCGCCCAGGCTATCGGAGCGACGCTGAGCAGCAGAGGATAGTTCCAGGTTCCGATCACCCCGACGACGCCATACGGTTCGGCGGTCAGCCGCGCGCCGCCCGCCCGGCGCGGGCGCAGAACCGCCGCCGTCTCCCGCTCCAGCCAGCGCAGCCCTGTCAGGGAGGGCAGCAGATCCGCTCCGAACGCCTCCTGCAGCGGCTTGCCGATCTCGGCGGAGACCGTCATAGCCAGCCTGTCGGCGTCTGCGGCCAGTCTCTCCCGCCATCGCCGCAATGCTGTAAGGCGCTCCTGTACGGTGCGCTGCCGCCATGCTAAGGCCAGTGTCCTGGCCTGGCCGACGGCGCAGTCCACCTCCGCAGGCGACCGCGCCGCAAACGTCTCGGCCATTTCACCTGTCGCGGGATTGCAGGAGACGAACGATTCCATCATGTCTGCTTTCTGCGGGCAGCGACGATCTCCTCGGCGGCCAGACGGCCGGAGGTCAGCACGATCGGGACTCCGCCGCCCGGATGCGTGCCGGCGCCCACGAAATAGAGATCGGAAACCTCTTCCGAGCGGCTGTGCGGCCGGAAATAGGCCGACTGCAGAAACGTTGGGGAGAGCCCGCTGTAGGCAGCGCCCGCATAGCAGCCGTAGACCTCTTCGAACTCCGGAGGCGTGAAGGACTTCTCGAAAACGATGTTCTGACGCAGACCCGGCAGGCCGCCCGCTTCCAGCTTGTCGAGCACACGCTCCCGCAGTTTCGGGCCTTCTGTCTCCCAGTCGATATCGGCCTGCGCATTAGGGCAGGGGACAAGCACATAGACGACATCGTGGCCGGGAGGCGCGAGGGTGGGATCGGTGCGCGTAGGAATGCAGACATGCATCGCGGGATCGCGCGGCAGCCGCTTATGCACGCAGATGTCGGCGAGCACCTCGTCGTAGCGATCGCTCAGCACGATCATGTTGTGTCCCCAACTGCTGGGGATATGCTTCACCCCCAGATAGAGCAGATAGCCGGAGCAGCCATAGTCGCGGCGGGCCAGCGCCCGATCCGTATGCTTGCGCCGAATCGAGGGCGGCAGAAGATATTTATAAGCGGTGGGCACGTCGAGATTGCAGACGACCGTATCGGCCTGCCACTTCTGCCCATCACGCGTCTGCACGCCGACAGCGCGCCGGCCTTCCAGCAGAATCCGCTCGACGGGATTACAGTAGTGAATCTGACCGCCCAGTTCGGTAAACAGCTTTTCCAGGGCGTCGGCGAGGGCGATCGTGCCGCCCTTCGGAAACCAGACGCCGAACTCCATCTCGATATAGGGCAGGAGAGCGTAGATCGCGGGACAGTCGTAGGGGCTGATGCCGAGGTAGAGCGTCTGAAACGTAAATGCCTGACGCAGCCGGTCGTTCTTGATGTAGCGGCTGACGAACTTGAAGACGCTCTCCAGCGGCAGCGCCTGCACCATCCCGCGCAGGGTCGAGGCTCGCACCATGTCGCGCACCGAGTTGAACGACTTCTCGATGAAGTTGTGGCGGGCGTTCTCGTATTTGGCTTTCATGCCTGCCACGAGAGCCGGGAAGCGCGCCGAGTCTTCCGGGGCGAAGGCGCGCACGCTCGCTTCCATCTCGGCGGCAGAGCCGCCCATCGCGAACGTCGCGCCATCGGGCCAGACCAGCGTATAGGCCGGCGTCAGCCGCTGCAGCTCCATATAGTCGTTCACATCGCGGCCGCAGGCCTTGAAAATATTTGCCATCACTTCCGGCATCATCAGCATCGTCGGCCCCATATCGATGCGAAAACCGTCCTGCTCGATGACGTTCATGCGGCCGCCGCTGCGGCTGCTGCGCTCGACGATATCGACCCGCCAGCCCTGCCGCGCCAGATGAATCGCGGTCGAAAGTCCGCCCAGACCCGCACCGATCACCACGGCCCGAGGCCGCTCATCGGCCTTTTCTCGGGCACGAGGAGCCGACTCAGGCGGAGCAGAGAGCGGACGCGACGGTTTCTGCATCACAACGGGAGAAACGCCTTGCATGGCAGTCTCCGAAAATGTGGGCGCGCTCGCCCCGTTAAACGTATCCATAGCTCCCTTTCCTACGTGTCCTCTGCTGCAGACGCTGTTTCCAGCGCCGACAGGATGGCAGCGACGGCAGGCTTGCCTCGCTGCGCGAAGATCACGCGGCCTCTCTTATCGATGACATAGACGGTGCGGCGAACCAGAAGGCCAAAGAGGGCGCTGCACCCGTAGTCCGCAGCGATGCGGCTGCCGACATCGGCCAGCAGCGGGAAAGGCAGCCGATACTTCGCCGCGAACTGCGCATGTCTGGCCTCACCCGCCGGATTGACTCCGAAGACCACTGTATCGGCGGCCTGTAATGCACCCCAGTCGTCTCTCAGTTCGCACAGCTGCCGAGTGCAGACCGGCGTATCGTCTCCCGGGTAGAATATCAGCGTCACCCGCTGCCTGCCCCGCAGATCCGCCAGATGGACGGCCGTTCCCTCATGGGTAGACGCCGTAAAGTCCGGTGCCATCTCGCCCGGTAAAATCAAACTGGAGCGCGCAGCCATCGGCCTGCTCTTTCTTACGGACAGGCGTTCAGATAGTTCGCCCCCGCATCGTTACATTTATTACTATTCAGTGATATGTTCAGTTCCCGAAAAGGCGGGATTTCCGCTTTCCGGTTTTGCCTGCCCTTTTACGGGCAGCGGCTCTCTAAAAGGGGCTAACGGCGGACTTTCGCGAAGATACGGTCCATCGCCGCGCCGACGGTCTGCAGGCGGGCCGTATCGTCCGGCAGAGCGGCGAGCCCCTTCTGGAACGGCTCGGGTGTGACGGGGCCGTTATAGCCGATGGCCTGCAGGGCCTGCAGGAAGCCGGCGATGTCGATGACGCCGGTCGCGCCGGGCAGATCCCGGACACTGTCCACCTGCCGATCGGTCTCGATGCCAGCCGGGGCATCGTTGACATGCACATAAGCGATCTGCTGCGGTTTCAGGCGGCGCAGCTCCTCGACGGTGCCGTGCGAGGTATGCCAGTGCCAGCAGTCCAGCAGCAGGCCGACGTTGGGACCGATGTCCTTCGCCATCTGCAGCATCGCCTCCATCGTATGGACGAACGGATATTTCTGGCTGTCGCGCAGGGTTTTCGGGCCGATGAATTCCAGCCCGAGCAGGCAGTCGTTGTCGGCGAGAATGCGGGCGATCGGCTTGAACCTCGCGACGTGAAACCGATAGTTGGCGTCGAAAGCGCGCTCATTGGAGCAGGGCATGATCCAGGTCATCGTGCGTGCTCCTCCGACTGCCTGCGC
>JAYTGR010000713.1:0-10447 GCA_043733205.1 Chthonomonadaceae bacterium | reverse complement strand
GGCGGCGGCGGCGGCAACGGCGGCGGCGGCAACGGCGGCGGCGGCGGCGGCAACGGCGGCGGCGGCGGCGGCAACGGCGGCGGCGGCGGCAACGGCGGCGGTGGCAACGGCAGCAGCGGCGGCTCCACATGTATCGAAACCGATCCGTCCCGCTCCGGTCAGGCCACCCCGATCAACCCGGTCCTGCTCACCTCGCCTGCCAACAATACGGCTTCGGTCAACGTGACGCAGTTCTCCCCGCAGTTCACGAGCCGTAATGGCGCCGACGTGTTCCAGATCGAAATCTCGCCGGACCGCACTTTCTCCAACCCGAGCCTGATCTTCCGGACCCAGCTGATCTCCTCCGCTCCCAATGCAGATGGAGTGGCGCAGACTACCCAGAACCCGATCGATCTGACGCAGTCCGCAGAACTACTGCGGGATCCGACCTTCAAAACGTTCGTGAGCGCTGCCGGATGTTCGGGAGCCTCTACCGGAACCACCGGGACGCCTCCGACACTCTACTACCGTGTCGGCGCCCGGCACGACGGCGATACGCCTGGGCCAATCAATGCGATCTCGCAGAATCCCTCCGATGGCGATACGACCTTCCGCTATGTCTATAGCCAGGTCTTCTCCTTCATTCCCGCTCCTCTGCCGCCCTGTCCCCCAGGGTCCAGTCGGGCTGCTTCGAAGCTGAACAGGGCTTATACCGGTGGAAGCCGTGCCCAGCTGCAGGTGTTGAGTGTGGGCGCTACCTCCAAAGGGGCAGCCTCCCTGCACTCGACCGTGCTGACGCCGCAGCAGATTCTGCTCGGCGGGCGCAAACGCAACTAACCGCTGCTCTCGCAGATGAGTCAGGCGTCGCAGCAAACTTCGACGCCTGACATTCACTTTAATGTTTCCGGTCTCGCTCCCTCCGCGCAGACAATCCATGCGTGGCGGCCACCTTCCAACCGCCCCGGAATGAAGGAGTTGTTAAGATGATACATAGGCCCAGGCTCCGGCATCTCGGCCGGGCATTGGCGTTCGCGGCTCTCTTCGCAACCGGAGCCGCCAAGAGTGCGTTCGGGCAGGCTGCGACCGTGCCCGGTGAAATTATTCTTTATATGCAGCCAGGAACGGCCGCTGCCGTCGCGAAAGCTCTCGCTGCAACGGTAAATCCTATCTCGATCACGCCGCTGCTCCTCAAAGACTGCTATGTCCTGGAACTGTCTGCCGCTCACGCGACCATGCCGGAAACGGCTGCAGCTGTCGCGACCCTGAAAATGGATCCGAATGTACGCTGGGTCAACGCAAGTCGGATATTCAAATACCATCAGATTTCGGCTGCTCCCAAGTTAACTCCGAACGATCCTCTGCTGGCCAATCAATGGGCTCTGCCTCAGATCCACATGCCTCAGGCATGGGTGCTCGAAAAGGGAGTCGCCAATATCAATCTGGCATGGATCGACTCCGGATTCGCACCGCTGCACGAAGATGCCATCGGACAGTTCCTCCCGGACAGCTTTAACTTCGGGGCCAATAACGGGAATAT
This sequence comes from Chthonomonadaceae bacterium, assembly GCA_043733205.1. Taxonomy (GTDB): domain Bacteria; phylum Armatimonadota; class Chthonomonadetes; order Chthonomonadales; family Chthonomonadaceae; genus JANXLO01. Next base: position 8,931 of record JAYTGR010000713.1, on the reverse strand, counting down.
CGACGCCACTGGCAGCGTCCTGACCGCCACGGAATCCGGTCATGGCATTGGCACGAGCGGGGTCGCGTTTGCCATCACTAACAACTCAAAGGGTATTGCAGGCATCGACTGGGTCGGCCTGAAGTGTCTGGCACTCAAGGTATCGACGGATGCAGGGGCACTCTCCGAGCCCGCCATTTTGAATTCGTATGCTTATATCATGTCGAAGAAGGATGTCGATCACATCGTCGCCGTCAATATGAGCTACGGTCTGGACGGCGGAGATCCAGGAGGGGCCGGCGGATCCGATCCGGAATACGTGGCTACCAAGGCTCTGGCGGACGCTGGCGTAATCATGGTGGCTTCTGCGGGAAACTCCGGAGCCAACGGCAACCCGACAAGCACACCGGCGGACTTCCCACATGTTCTCTCGGTTTCAGCGGTGGACAGGAACGGCAAGAAGACTGCATATTCGTCGTTCGGCAAGGTCGATATCGCGGCGCCGGGCGGTGATAACGCCGATACGGGTGTCGATGCAGACGGAATTAATATCCTCGACTTCAACAATACTTATATCTTCGCAAGCGGCACCTCGTACGCTGCTCCGCATGTGACTGCCGTTGTAGGTCTCTTGATGTCGGTGCCGGGCGTGACGCCGACTCAGGCAAAGAACGCTCTGCTCAATACCGCAAACCGCACCGGTCTGGGCATCACCACGCTGCCTGACCCGATGTACGGCTACGGCCTTCTCGATGCGTATGCTGCCCTGCTGAAGGTCTCCGTCAGCGTCGTGATCGACGACCCGATCGGGATCAATTCGGTCGGAACATCGACGGATCCCTCCGGTCTCCCGCCTCCCCCGACGGAAACCCTTAAGCCGACTCTGCGTTTCCATATTTCGAATGTGCCTCTCGCCAACCTGGTTATCAAGATCGACGCAGGCACCGCGCAGGAAGACACTCTGACTAGCGCATTCCTGCAGAGTCAGGTCGAGTCAGGCAACACTACCGGCATCGCGCCGCAGTACGTGCTCGCATTCCGTTACAAGTTCCCGAACACGCCGCCCTTCAACCATACCATCACCATCACTGGAACCAATCCGACGTCCGGAACTTCTGCCATCGATACGCGCACCTTTACCATACAGTCGCATGTCTTTCCGGCTGGCATCTCCTTCGTCTCGATTCCCTACTACGAAGCGAATGTCGACTCTCCCACCGGCAAGACACGAGATGCCGGCGATCTGCTCGGCCCGAGCGTGCTTCTGGCCCGGTGGCTGTATGTAGCGTCCAAAGACTCGGTCGGCAATACGATCACGTCTCCCAGCTATGTCTTTTACGGCAGCGGAGCGACAGTGCAGGATCCCAATGCTTCGCTGCATCCGAACAGCTTCGTCCCTGTACCGGACAACTCTTCGATCACCTCGAATATCGCGCCGCTTGGAGTAGGCTACTTCCTCAATGCACCGGGGCCGGTCACGGTCGTGACGTACGGTCAGTCTTTCGACACGACCTCCTTCCGCATTCCTCTGCACGAAGGCTGGAACATGATCGGCAACCCGTACAAGTTTGCGGTTCCTTTCGATGGTCTGGAGTTCGATCTGCCGTCCGGCACACGCGTGACCGCAGAAGCGGCCGCCGATCAGAAGGTCATTCTGCCCTTCATCTACCGCTATGTCGGCGGACAGTATCAGTTCCAGACTCTTCCTGCCGGTAACCTTCAAGCCTGGGAAGGTCAGTGGATCTACGTGATTCCGCAGAACCCCAACAAGCCGCGACAGGACACGGTTCTGACGATGATCACGACGCCGGTCGCGGTCTCCGGCTTCGCCGGCCGCGCGGCCCACAAAACGCGCTTAGCCTCCGCTTCCGGGGCGCACTCGCTGAATACGCCCCCCAAAGTGACTGGGGCTGGAAGCTGGACCGTTCAGCTGCAGGCGAGCAGCAAAGACCTGCACGATGGCTATAACTTCATCGGAGTGACACGCTCCGCCGCTGCCGCCAATTCGCTGGTTCCCAAGCCGCCGCATCCGTCACCCTATGTTACGCTGGGCGTCTCGGACCCGAACGCAAAGGGTGCGGTCTATGCGCAGGACCTGCAGATGGCAGGCGGCGTCAAGACCTGGAACGTCTCGGTCATGACCGATCAGCCCAATACGGATATCACACTCCGCTGGCCCAACATCGCGACCCTGCCGAAGAACTATCGACTGACGCTGCAGGACACGGCAACCGGCCAGGAGATCGATCTGCGTAACCAGGCGTCCTACCAGTTCAACTCCGGACACAACGCCGTCACGCGGGCCTTTACCCTGACCGCGCATCCGACCAATTCCGGCGGGCATGCGGTGCTGACGAACATCAGTGTCAATCCTCCGCGCAGTGTCCCCGGACGGGCGGCAGGCTCCTACCAAATCGGGTATACTGTCTCGCAGGATGCTCAGGTAGAGGTCGCAATCGTCGGTTACAACGGGCAGACCCTTGCGCAGATCGGCGCAACGCGTGCAGTCAGCAGCGGCGACAACACACAGGTCTGGAACGGCAGAGATACCAAGGGAGCGATCGTTCCCGCAGGAACTTATCTGCTGCAGCTCAGGGCCGTTACGACGGACGGCACGGTCTCCCGGGAGATTCGCCCGCTGACCATAACCCGATAGCGGATTGGGGAGTACGACGCTGGCCCCCTTTTCGGGGCACGCCGTACTCCCCTCCGAAATAAAAACTGAGCGGCGTGCGAGCGGCTTGCTAATGGGAGAGCACTTCATAGCCGGATCCCTCAGTTCCCCAATGTTTGCAGGGCGGCACATCTCAGTCCCCCCAGCTTCCGAAACCTCGTATTCCCCCGAATGCGACGGATGCGAGGACGGATGCAGCTCGTCTTCGGGCCGGTATCGACCGGCTCCCAGACTCCGGTATGGTGGCTCCCCCGGCCATACCCACATCGAATCAAGTTCACAGGGAGGACTTCCTCATGGGGTGGAATTCTAAGATTATGCGTGGAGTCAAAGCGCTGGGCGGCCTCTTTCTCCTGACTGCAGCTCTGATGCTGTCAGGCGGAAGTGCAAAGGCGCAGCTGCCCGGTAACTCGTGCGTCACGACGCCGGACAACTGTTTCAACGGCCTGTGCAATGCCTATCTCTGTCTCTATTTAGGTTTCGGTAAAAACGTAGCAGGAAGTATCGCTCTTATCTCGACACCGACCAGCCCGGTGGACCCAGGAGGGGCGGGGTTCGGCAACCTGCTGCTTTGGGATGCTCCTCTCGAGCCCATTAGTCCTGCAGGCTTTCTGGCGACCTACTATGGGTCCTGGCTCTTCGTTCGCATCGACGGCGGAGCGGGCGGCGTCGCCGGGCTGACCTCAACCGGCACGACCGGAACCGGCAGCAGTGGGGGAGATTATCTCTTCGGAGACGAGCGTACCGGTGTCTGGCTCCAGCTGCCGACCGTCGTCGGCAATCATCTCGAAGCCAGCTGGCAGACAATCGCGCACAAGGTTGGCGGACCGGAAGGCGGCGGCTTCAGCGCGACATACGACCCTCAAATCCAGATCGATATGGTCGCCACCTTCGTTCACGACACGGTGCGTTTCCAGTTCGACATCATCAACAACAGCGCCGGTCAGACGCATACGGTGGGGCTCGCCTTCGTGCAGGATATCAACGTTCAGCCTACACTCAAATTCGGCAATCAGATCGACGGCCCGCTGCGGCTGCCGAATCAGCCCTATCTGCATCACGAAACGCTGCTCTCCGGCGGTCAGGTTCCGGACCGCTGGGAAACCTCAGTTCAGATCGCTCCGGCGACCAGCACAACGCCGGCGCTTCTGCACACGATTCGCGGCACCCTGAAGCCGCTCAGCGGATCGCAGAACGAGCCTACCATTCCATCGCGCTTCGCCTACGGGCAGACCGTCGTGCTCGACGCGTTCTATCAGTTGAACGGCGCGAGGGTGCGCAACTTCGATCAGGTCTGGAACTTCAAACCCAATCCCAATGTCATCCTCGATGCGAACGTATCGTCGAAGTCGACAGACGGAAGCGTGTGCGTCTATTGGGACGCGCAGACGGTAGCTCCTGGGCAGGATCTGAAACGTATCACGTACGTCGGCAATGCCGACGCGGAGAACGATTTTGGAGCGCCCCTGGCGCTCAGCGTCTCCGGACCGGCGGCTCTGAGCTTCACTACCGATCATTCCAATACTCCTCCAACCGTAGGAGCTACACCGAATCCCTTCCAGATTTCTGCCTATGTGCAGAACCTGACCGACCTCACGCAGTCCGGAGGGCTCGCGATCGGGCCGATCAACCTGTTCCTGGATCTGCCGAAGGGCCTGGTTCTGGCGGCCGGGGAAGTCGCAACCAAGAGTATCTCCAGTGTCAGCGCGGGCGGCGAAGGAGTCGTAAGCTGGAGCGTCAGACCGGACAAAACCGCGAAGGTAAACGGCCCGCTCCACTACACCGTCACGGCTTCACCCAACATCGGTAACGGCAAGAGCGTTCAGAAGATGATCGAGGTTCCGGCGCCTGCCGCCATCACCCTGCTCAGCAACAACACGACACAGGGTCTGTTCAAGATGGCCTCCTTCCCACTGCTGTTCGGCAGCGCGTCTCCCTCGGCGATTTTCGGCCTGCCGGCCAGTCCGCCACAGCTCGACATCGTGCGTTACGATCCGATTACTGCGCACTATGTTTCCCAGAACACCTTCCAGATCGGACAGGCGTACTGGATCCGCAGCGCGCTGACCACGGATATGTCGCTCACCATCGACTCCACTAAATACCCGCCCCTGGACAATCAGGTTCAGCCGACGGCGCAGACTCTGAAGCTCAACTACCCGAAGGGCTGGAACCAGATCGCGGATCCCTACGTCTACGGGTTCAAATTCTCCGAACTTCAGGTGTTCGATACCGATTCTTTGACACTGACCGACATCGTCAGTGCGTCGGACTCCCTGCACCAGTGGGTGCTGCCTGCGATCTATCGGTACGATACCAGCGATCCCAGCCCCGCAAACTGGCACTACGTGCTGGAAGATAACTTCGGGTTCGTGATGGCGCCTTATGACGGTTACTGGATGCTCGTGAAGAAGTCGAACCTTCAGTTCATCTTCCCCGGCACCGACACGCCGGGCGGACAGGTCACGCGCGCCGCACTCGTCGGAGCTGGCATCGGCTCCACGGCGTCCAAAGCCTCCGTGGACAACTGGAAACTCCAGCTGACTGCGCACAACGCCATGAGTACGGACATCGCCAATATCGGTGTGGCGCCCAAAGCGACCAACTCCGAAGACAACTACAAATACGGCAAGCCGCCTGCCCTGAACAACACCGTTCAGCTGAATATCGTTCACTCCGACTGGAAGACCGGTACTCTGATGCAGGACATGCGCGCGCCGGGCAATGCCAGTCAACTCTGGAACCTGACCGTGACGTCACCGAAGCCCAACGAAGACGTGACCGTCTCCTGGGCCAACCTGACGCGCAGTGTGCCTCGCAACTATCGGCTGACGCTGGTAGATCAGGGCAGCAACACACGACGCAGTCTGCAGAGTTCCGCTTCTTATACTGTCAACACAGGAATCAGCGGAACCCGCCAGATCCAGATCCTAGCGGAGCCGACAACACGCACCTCCGGCGTGCTGATCACCGGCTTCGACATCGCCCAGACAATCACACGCGGCGGAATCGCCGCTGTGACGATTCACTACGCTCTTACACAGGACGCGGAGACACAGATCGTTATTCGGGACGGCGGCGGACGCTCGATTCGCACACTGCTTCCGACCCGCTCCGCCAGTACCGGCACAGCAGGCACCGGACAGGCCGTCTGGGATATGCGTGACCAAGCGGGCGCGAAGATCCCCGGCGGCAGCTACACTATCGAACTGAATGCGCTCGAATCCAGCGGACAGCGTGCCCGCCAGATCAAGCCCTTCATCGTCGATCGCTGATACACCCTCGGCAGGGCAGGCCATTTACCGGCCTGCCCTGTGATTCCTTTTACCGGATTGTAAGGCCTCGCCCCGACAGGATCTCCTGCTCCTGCGGAAACCGGTGAGTGCAAGGGAGACTCGCAATGCGCCTGACCGATCACAAATCATTCTCCTCTGGGCCTCGTCACCTCTTCTCTATTTCCTGTGCCACAATCGTCCGAATTGCAGCCGGCACGGCCGTACTTTGCCTGTCACTTGGAACCTTTATGCCGGTACATGCGCAGGATACGCCTCCTGTTAAGGCGGACAAAAAGAATAAAAAGAAGATGCATGCGCCCACACCGCCGAAGACGAAAGGCGCTGTGGAGGTGCCCTTACGGGCAGTCGTCGTGTTTCCGCCGGAAACGAAAGGCGGCGTCAGCGATCAGATCGCAGATGCAATCACCGATGTTGTTCAGAGTCGTCTCAAGCTGTCCGGAAAATATACCACGGTCTATTTTCTGCCCTCTTCGCCCACTATTCGCCGTGGCATCATCGAAAATACGCTTACGAAAGAGGAAGTGGACAAGCCGGTCGCTACGGATGCACGCACCAAAAAGCTTACCGCCCTTACCGGCCACGATATGGCGTTTGTCGTCTCGATCATCGACTATCAGTTCGATAAGGCCACCAATAAGGTCAGTATGGTCCTGAGCGCAAAACTGCTGGATTATACCGGTGCCGCGCCACGCGGGACCAATCGTAACGGCGACAGTCCGGACAAACCGTCTCCCAAGGCGACCGAGTACGATCTCGCAGCCGCGCTTGCACGTGACCTGACGGAAAAGATGGTGACCGATCTGCTGACACCTGCAAAACCGATGGCGGCCGAACCGGAAAAGAAATAGTTTGGGAAGAAGCGAATCGGCTTTCGGCAGCGCGGCAGTTCGGTTTGCCTTATATGCTGTCGAAAGCGGACCGCCTCCGATCGACACACTGTACTTTAGGGAGTTTGATGCACTATGGCCCTCAGAAACGCCGCGTTGTTCGCGCTCATCGCCCCCGCGTTGGTGATATCTGCGGCACCCGTTCGCGCGGTTCCAGGCATCTCTACGATCAGTTTAACTGCTACCCGCACCACGCTCTTGGCCGATGGGAAGCACACGACCGTGCTGCGAGCTGAAGTGCGCGATGCCAGCGGACGACCGGTAGGAACGAACGTCATCGTTCAGTTTCAGACGACGAGCGGCACGCTCTCGCAGACACAGGCGCAGGCCATTGGCGGCTTCGCCCAGGTCAATCTGACGAGTTCGCCGATTTCGGGTGTTGCGAATGTCACGGCGACCGTGGCGGGACAGTCGGTCGCAACGATCGAGATCCTGTTCACCGACGATCCCGCCGCCACGTTCGAGGGCAACAACTATATGCTGTTCGCCGCTTCGGGCTATATGGCCTACAGCGCAACGGACCGCGCGATCGAAGCCAACGGCCGCAATGGCGGAGCCCGCATGACGTTTCGCAGCTTCGAAATCAATGCCGACCGGCTTCAGCTTAAATGCGACGACCAGACTCTGCGCGCACACGGTAATGTTGTCCTCAAGCGCGGCAAGGATGTCCTCCACGCGACCGTCCTCTACTACAGTCTGGCGACCTCTCAGGGATATGCCATTGCGCAGGACGAGAACGGAAACCTGAAGACTGTCACGGTAAATGGCGAGCATCTGCGCCTGGAGCCGACGAAAACACAGATACCCTACTCCTACGTCAACCTCCCCGATTTTCAGATCAAGCTGATCATCGTCGCCAAGGGGATCACCTATTTCCCCGGTGATCGCCTCCAGTTTCGTAACCCCAAGTTCTATCAGGATCAGGTCAAGATCCTGACTCTGCCCTACTACGAACTGCCTTTGGGCTCCGATGAACTCTTTTCCGATCAGTTTATCAGTCTGGGAACCAGCGGCTTCGGTCTGGATCTGCCGCTCTATTTCGAACTCTCTCCCCGCTCCACAGGCATCGTCTATCTCAAACATCAGCAGCCTCTGGGCCGTGGCTACTCCTCTACGGAGCCGGGCTGGGCGATCGATGTTCTGAGAGGCTATAATTCGCAGGGCGCACAGCATATCGACGGCGCATACGGCTTTACGGGCCTGACACGCAGCGACTGGGGCTTTCGCTGGTCGCACAGTCAGGAGTTCAACAGCGCCACCCAGGGCTCGTTCTATCTGGAGTTTCCGCATCATGACAGCCTGTTCTCAACCGTCAATCTGAACCAGCAGTTCCATGGAGCTCGGTGGGGTGCCAACCTTTCCGGGGGGCAGACGTTTGTCAATGGCGCGACCAATGCCCAGAGCAACTTCTACGTCGAGACTCAGCCGCACCGTCTGGTTGGCAGCAAGGCCATTCAGTTCACGATGGGGACGACTCTGACGACCACGAACACTCAGAGCCACGACACCACCATCAGCGCCTATGAGGAGGCCACCGAAGGCGTCAACCTGCGCGCGTTCACCCGCCCACTCATACTCGATAAACGGACGACGCTGGTAAACTCGCTGACCGTCGGGCAGCAGTGGTCCGACAAGGGGCATAATGGGGCCACTACGCAGGCAACGATCGCCATGGACCGCACTCTCCAGGGAGGCGGATCGCTCAATCTGACCTATGACTATCTGACGCAGCCGACCGGCGCACTGGTCTCCGACGGCAAACACCGCTTGAGCGGAACCTACGCTCTGCTGCTGCGCAAGCGCTTTCAGGTACGTATCTCCGGCAGCACCTATCTGGACGTGCCGGATTCCGGAGTTCTGGCCGACCTTTCCTATAAGATCGACAATCACTGGCGCTTTCTCGGCTCGGCAACGCTGCAGCGTTTTGGGGCGACAAGCTATCAGGATCTGGAGTTCACTCTGGGAAATCGCATCGGCGCGCGCGAACTGCAGCTCACCTATTCTACCTTCACGCACCGTATTTCGTTCGATCTGACCGCGACACGTTTTTAGTCCCTCTGTAAAAGGTGCGTATAACAGACCTGAAGGGCCGGAC
>JAYTGR010000712.1:0-3928 GCA_043733205.1 Chthonomonadaceae bacterium | reverse complement strand
GGAGGACATTCGATGAGTTACGGCTATGTTTCCGACCGCAAAGTACTGATCGCGTTTCTGCTCTGTTTCTTCCTGGGCTATCTGGGATTTCACCGCTTCTATGTCGGGAAAGTCGGAACCGGCGTCCTATGGCTCCTGACCGGCGGACTGTTCGGCATCGGCGTACTCGTGGACTGCATTCTGCTCGTCGTCGGCAGTTTCAAAGACAGCGACGGCCTGCCGCTGCGCGAATGGACGTAACCGGAATCGACGGAGGGTCAAGGGGTTAGCACCCCTCGCTGCGCGCCTTCGGCGGACCGTCCTGTCGGACGGAGGTGCATCAGAACCATAGTCAACGCGCTTACGTAACGCCACGGCTTGTGCCCGCGAAGGCGGTCACTCGGCCGAAGGCCTTAGCGAAGGACTTCAGTCCATTGCGGCCTGCCGCTGCGCGAATGGACCTAACCGGAATCGACGGGGCCATCGGTGCTGGGTCAAGGGGTTATCGCCCCAGAGTCAGCTGCGGGTCATGCCGGCGAGGACATCGGCGTATTTCTGGGCAACGAACTTGCGTTTGACCTTGAGGGTCGGCGTCAGTTCACCGGATTCGATGCCGAACGGCTTGTCGAGCACCCGGAACCGCTTGATCTTTTCGTAGTCGGCGAGACCGCGAGTCTCGCGGTCCACCTCTGTCTTGAGCAGTTTCTGCACTTCGGGAGAGGCGACCAGACAGGCGATATCGGCGGTCGGCAGATCCTGCGTTTTCGCCCACTCCAGCAGGCGGCCGAAGTTCGGCACCAGCAGCGCGCTGATCGTGGACTGTTTGTCGCCGAACAGCACGGCCTCGCCGATGTAAGCGCTCTGTTTCAAGGTCGCCTCGATGGGCTGCGGCGCGACCTTCTTGCCGTTGGTCAGGACGATCAGGTCTTTCTTGCGGTCGGTGATCTTCAGCCGGCCGTCGGGCGAGAGTTCGCCGATGTCGCCGGTATGGAACCAGCCTTCTGCGTCGATCGCTTCCTGGGTCGCTTCGGGCTTATTGTAGTAGCCCAGCATGCGGCCCTGGCCGCGCATCAGGATCTCGCCGTCCGCCGCAATCCTGACCTCAGCGTTCAGCAGCAGTTTGCCGACGGTGCCGATCTTCTGTTTGCCGGGCCGGTTGAGCGTGATGATACTGGTCTCCGAGAGGCCGTAGCCTTCCAAAATCTGAATGCCGATCGCCAGAAAAAAGGTTGCGGTCTCCCGATCCAGTGGTGCACCACCGGAGACGAAGAACCGAATGCGGCCGCCCGTCACCTTTTCGCGGATCTTCGGCAGGACCAGTTTGGACGCGAGCGCATACTGGATTCCCAGCATCAGGCCCAGACCTTTGCCATCGGAACGCCGCTCCGCCGCAGCCGTACCGATCTTCAGTCCCCACTCCACTTTGCCGCGCATATCCGCGTCCATCTTCGCCAGACTATCCTTGAATTTGTCGTAGATATTCTCGAAGATCCGGGGCACGCAGAGCATGATGTGCGGGCGAACCGTGGAGGTGATCTCCTCACCGATGCTGGAAAGCCCCTGCGAGTAGACGATGCAGGAGCCGGCGCGCAGAGGCAGGTAGTAGCCGCCGACACGCTCGGTGATATGGCTCAGCGGCAAAAAGGAGAGGAACTGGTCACCCGGCCCGATCACGGCGACGGGCTCATCCATGACGGCGTCCGGCGTCTGGAGCATCGCCATGTGCGACAGCATCGCGCCCTTGGGATCGCCGGTCGTGCCGGAGGTGTAGATGAACATCGCGGCAGCGTCGGGATCGACTTCGCGCGCGATCTGATCCAGCGTCGCCTCGTCCCGGCCCTCCGCCTCGCCGCGCTCTGTAACGGCTGCAAAAGCGAGCACATTGTCCGCCGCCAGCGTCTCCGCCTCTCCGTCCATCGCGACTACATACTGCAGTTCGGGGCACTCCGGCCGAAACTCACGCAGTTTCTTCAGCTGCTTGGCATCGGAGAGAACCAGCAGCTTCGCGCCGGAATCCCGCACGATAAACGCCACCTGCGCGGTCGGGAGGGAGGAATACGGAGCGACATTGACGAGGCCGAGCGCCTGCGCCGCCAGATCGGCGATCGCCCACTCCACGCGGTTTTCGGCCAGAATCGCCATTCGGTCGCCTTTGCGCAGCCCCATCGCATCCAGCCCGCGCCGGAACTGTTTCACTTTCTGCGCCAGTTCGGTGTAGGTCCAGCAGGTGAGGTCGGCTGCCTTGCCGACGCGAAACCCGACCGCCGCCTGTCCGCCATGCTGCCGTGCCGTCTCTTCAAACATCTGATACAGGGTACGCCGACTCATCCCTTTGCTCCTTGTGCCACCGGCCGTGCAGCGTTTCCCGGCCAGTCAACCCGTTGTTTCTTCCTCATTATAACCCGATTGGGAGTGTGCCGCCAAGTGCCGAAAGTCCCAGAGAAGCCGTAAAAACCGCTTCGCTGTCCGGGAATTACGGGCCGCCGGTGCCATGCGCGCTGTCAAAACCCAGGCTGCCGCCATGCCTGCCGTTTTTTGGGGGCTCGGTCGGCGAGGGCGTCGTGCCGTCGGGAGGCGCTGTCCCGTCCGGCAGCTTCGTCGTATAGGGTGCAAAGAGCGCAGCCGGAACCGTGAAAGGCTCTGCCTCCTTTAAAAGGCGTCCTTCGATTTTGACCGAAATACTGCACTTTACTGGGCTGTTCAGGGCGGCAGAGGGAAATTCGGTCAGAGGGATGTCGAGCTGTTTTTCGAAGACGTCCTCCGAGACAGAAGTGTCCGGGACAACCAGGACGCCGTCTGCATTGAACGCCGAGGCACTGCGATTGGCAGGAATGGGCGTGCTGCCGCTATCCGTAAACTGTCCCCCCAGAAAGATTTTCGCGGTGTGGCTGCCGGTGACGCTGCCCCTGACCGTCAGCCGGAGCGCCATCGCTTTGTCGGGCAGAACCACGAGGTTCGCCGAAACGACCTGGAAATTACTGACCACGACATGACTGTCGCCGTCGCCATCGGAGCCGGTCTTTCCGGGTGTACTCTCCGCCACAGGCGGGTGCGGATGCGTGTCTGTTCCCTGCGGCGCTGCAGGCGGCTGGCCGGGAGAACGGACGCCAGGCTTGGTGTGGGGATGCGGGTGAGAGACGACATAAGTCATTCCGCTGGCCGCCAGAAGCAGCACAAGGGCGCCCAGCAGGAGCGCAGACTTCCGCGCCGGCGTCGATTTCGGGACGACGGGGTGCGCAGCTGGCCGGACAGCAGGAGCTGCCACCCTCCCGGAACTGCTGCGGGGGATCTCCTGACTGCCGCTGCGCCGCCGCTCCGCATCCGCTTCCGCCAGTTTTGCGGAGATAATACGAGGTCCGCTGCCGGTTCCAGACGGACCGGAGGAGCTGCGTTCCGACACGGTCGGCGAGTTCATGGCATCCAGCGGCGCGGGGCGGTTCGCCTCTTCGAGCACCTCGGGTTCGAGAGTGGTGAGCAGTTCGCGTGCCGCGACCAGTCCCATCGCCACCTGATGTATATCGGCGGGGCGGGCTTCCGGATCCATCGCCACACACTGCTGGATCAGTTTGGAGAGCAGGTCGGGCACCGAGGGATTGATGTGGGAGACGGGGACAAACTTGAACGGCTGTATCGAAGGGTCGATCCCCGTCAGCATCTGGTGCAGGGTGACGCCGAAAGCGTAGATGTCGGAGCGGGCATCGGTCTGCTGCCGCCCGAACTGCTCCGGCGGCGAGTAGCCGACGCTGCCGAAAAGCGAGGTGTCGTGGACGGCGCCCAGCTGAAAGCGCCGGGCGATCCCGAAATCGATCAGCCGAATGGTGCTGTCCGGCTTGACCATCACATTGGCGGGCTTCAGATCGCGGAAGATGATCGGCGGATCCTGATTATGGAGGTAGGCCAGGACATCGGCGATCTGCAGGCCCCATTCGATCACCTGAATCACCGGCAG
>JAYTGR010000711.1:0-1254 GCA_043733205.1 Chthonomonadaceae bacterium | reverse complement strand
CATCCTGTCTTCTGACAAGCCGCGCCGCTCCTGCGCATCCTGCGCCCGCGGCATTAGGACATCCATGTCCGTCACGCTCCTGCCATCCCTGGCCCGCTCGGCGAACCCCCGCCTGCCACCGGCCAGCCAACTATGGAAATTTGCGCTGTCGCTGCCACGTCTTGCGTAGCAGATGAACGGATGACGGCCTAGCTCGCCGAGTGTCGAGAGTCGAGACTCATCGACAGATAGGAGCCGTCGGAATGTCTCGCAACCAATCGGAGATCGGCGCGCTCTTGCCGTCTCACCCCCAGCAACGCAGCGACTTTCCATTTCTTGCAGGACGTCGGGGGCCGGGTGTCTCGTCAGAGCGGGGCAGGAGCCAGGAGCGGCGGCTTGTAAAAAACAGGAGGCGGTCTCAACTGGTCGATGCAACATAGTCAATTGTTGCAGGACGACAGGTGAGGACGGCCATGACGGGGCTCGATCGGCAAGCGTTATCGGGGGACGAGAAGCAGGAGTTGTGGCAGCGCTGGAAGGCTGGACACAATATGAGTCAGATCGGCCGGTTGCTAGGCAAGACGCCGTGGTCGATCCAGGGCATCGTGGTTCGGCAGGGTGGAGTGACGCCTGCGCCGCGCAGCCGGGCAGAGCGGACTCTAGGTTTTGCTGAGCGAGAAGAGATCTCTCGCGGGCTGGCTGCGCAGCAGTCATTTCGAAAGATTGCTAAGGGCTTGGCACGGCCGGTATCGACGGTAAGCCGTGAAGTCGGCCGGCATGGCGGGCGAGAGGCATATCGGGCTTCGCAGGCCGATGAGCAGGCCTGGGACTGGGCCAGTCGGCCCAAACTTTGCCGACTGGCCCAGCATCCGCCGCTGCGTCGATCGGTCGCCGCCAAGCTGGCCCTGGAGTGGTCGCCCGAACAGATTGCCCGCTGGCTTAAGCTTCGCTATCCCGACGACGAGGGCATGCGGGTGTCCCACGAGACCATCTATCGGAGCCTGTTTATCCAGGCGCGCGGCGTGCTGAAGAAAGAGCTGACAGCGCATCTGCGTACGCATCGGAAGCTGCGGCGTTCCGAGCTGGCTGCCGGCAAGCGTCACACCCGCGGCCGCATCGTTGACGCCATCTCAATCAGGGAGCGACCCGCGGAGGTGGAAGACCGCGCCGTGCCCGGCCATTGGGAAGGCGATTTGATCGCTGGCTCCAAGGGTAGTCACATTGCGACCTTGGTGGAGAGGCATTCGCGCTTCGTGATGCTGGTGAAAGTCGAGG
>JAYTGR010000710.1:0-3931 GCA_043733205.1 Chthonomonadaceae bacterium | reverse complement strand
TGTGGCCGGGAGACGCCAGTCCAGGATCGAACGTGTGCTGGAAGGCCGGAAGAGCGACGATCCCGACCTGCATTATGGAAAGGAGGCTGTCGGTATTGGGCTCTCCACGCCGAAAGGCGAGGCGGGCAAGCCCATCGATGCCAGCAGTGGCGGAGATGGGCACCGGTTCATAGCCGGCTGCGAGTGCGATGCCCTGCCCCATCGGAAGATTGGGAATCAGTGTCTGCCGCAGGGCTTTGATCGACCGTGAATCGGCCGCGCCAAAATCGCTGTAGCCGTCGGTTACAAACCGACGCCAGTAGAGACTCTGTTCCGGGAGATAGAGCCGTTCCGTCTTAGCCTGCCCGAATGCGACCGTCTCCGAACGCTCCCCTGCCTGCAGGGCCGCTGCAGACGTCGTCGGATTCCACTCCTGGCCATACCACACGAGCGGCAGCGCGATACACACCAGCGCGCCCTGACATACCCGCCTGCCGCACCATGTCGTGCGTTCGCGCAGCGCGTCGATTCCGACGGCAGACAGAACCGCGAACGCGAACGTCGCATAAAACAGAAACCGAGCGGGATCGTGAAAATTGGAGATGCCCGGCACCGCGTAGAAGGCCAGCCAGTAGAGGCCGCCCACGATGCCAAGCGCCAGCCAGATCCCGAGGAGCGCAAGGATAGCCCAGAATCGAACGAGTCGCTCCTGGCTGCATCGCGCGACCGCATAGCCGATCAGCAGCAGCGGCAGCCAGCCGACGAAAATGGCCGGTTCCCAGGCATTGCCTCCTCCCCAGTAGTCCGCCGTGGCCGGATGCCCAAAGAAATGGGGATCGATCAGCGTCAGGAGCTGCTGGGGCTGCAGCACAAACCGGTTCGCCAGCGCAGGGGTCAGCGCTTCGCGGGTGCTGGCCTTCATCAGCTGGAGTGCCGGCAGGGTCTGGATCGCCGTCAGGAACACCCCCAAAACCCCGGCCCCTCCGAGAGTGAACACCTGTCGGCCGAAGGCCAGAAAGGCCGTCCTGCCGCCGCCCTGCCGCACCGTACTCCAGAGCCGCATCAGTCCATACACGATGCCGCACGCAGCGGTCATATAGGCCATCTGCGCATGAGCGGCGAAAATCATCAGGGCGACCGTCAGCGCCAGTGCGATCCGAAAAACGGGTCGCGGACGGTCGATACAGAGATCGAGCCAGTACAGCAGCAGAGGCAGATAGGGTGCCGTCTGTATCATCGGCGGGAACTGAAGCCGCCCGATCAGACAGGAGCTGCCCATATAGACCAAGGCGCCTGCCAGCGCCGAAGTCCGGTGCAGGGTCCAGCGGCGGAGATAGAGGAAACTGAACGCCCCGCAGAGAAACACATGCAGCAGCGTGTTGAGGCTCAATGCCAGCCACACGGGGGCAAGCGCGGTGAGCAGGGCGGTCGGATAGAAAATTCCCATCTGAGGATTTCCAAGGAAAGGCTGTCCGCAGAGCACATAAGGATTCCACAGCGGGAGATGCCCTCGCTCCAGATGGGACTTGGCAAAGGCCGCCATCGGCTCGAAATAGAACAGAATGTCGCCCCAATAGAGCGCCCTGCCCTGACACAGGGGCCAGAGCAGCGCCGCCGTGAAAAACAGCAGAGTGAGAACGGGAGCCGCCCCCCGGAGAAGGACGGCAGCCAGGGCACGCCGAGGCGGCGCACCTATTCGAGATGTATCTAACGTTTTTAGTGAAGTACTCAAGTGGGTGCAGACTGCGATTCCCAAGGCGGGCGCTGGCGGATACTACCCGTCGAGTGTACCCTCTTCGCGGGACGTTCTGTCAAGCCGTTCTGCCCACTGGAAGGATACCTATGCCCCGAGGAAATATCGCCATCATAGGCGGCACCGGATTTGAAACACTGCCCCCCGAAATCTTTGCGGAAAAGGTCGAAGTGACGACGCCGTATGGGAAGGCACGCGTTCTCAGCCTCTCCAACAACTACGTTGAACCCTACAAGCTCTACTTTCTCTCACGGCATGGAGAAACACATGGCCTGGCGCCGCATCAGATCGACTATCGCGCCAACATCGCTGCGCTTGCCGAACTCGATGTCCGCTATCTGTTCGCGTCCAACGCAGTCGGATCGCTGCGCAAGGATCTGCTCCCCGGAACGCTCGTGCTCTTCGACGATTTTATCGACTTCACCCGTCAGCGCCCGCTCACCTATTTTCAGGAGGGGGCGCCATGGCAGCACACCGACTTTACGACGCCCTACAGTCCGCATCTGCGTCAGGCTGTCCTCGCCGCAGCCGCCGGCCTGGATGTGACGGTCGTCCCGACAGCCACCTACCTCTGCTGCGACGGACCACGCTTCGAGTCTCCGGCAGAAGTCCGGCTGTTTGGCCGGTGGGGCGCGGATGTCGTGGGTATGACGGGCCTGCCGGAAGCGGTCTTCGCGCGGGAAGCCGGCATCGAGTATGCGGGGCTTGGTATCGTCACCAATCTCGGGGCAGGGCTGACGCCCGGACCGATCGAACATACCGCCGTCGTCAGCGCGATGTCGGAGTCGATCGGCACGGTCCGCGAACTTCTCCTCGCTGCAAGCGGTATCGTCTATGAGGAGTTCAATCGTTTGGACTCCTGACCGGCGCTTCGGCGCACTCTGCACCTCGGACGTCTGATCGATCTCGTCTCGAACGCTCCGCAGGGGCAAACCATCGTCAGCATAATCTGAGAAAGTGACAGAATACCGTGACGCGAGTTCCCGAGCGCGCTCTGCCGATCTGCTTCGCCCTATGCCGAGGCACATTCGCCGCCGGGCGAACCGGCAGCCCCGGCCCGAACGGATACCCAGGCGTTCGAGGCCGAAAGTTACGATGCTCTCATCGATTGTCCGCTCCAGTCCTTCTTACCGTGCTGCGCAGCGGAGAGCGGATCGAACTCAGCGGAGATTCGGGCCTCAGATACAGGAGCTCCCGACTGATCCCCATACCGCAAAGCGCCTCGATGCCCTCTGTCGCCGGACTTTTTCTGCCCACTGCTCCGAAGGGGCCAGCCGAACCCCTGCCTTGATTCTTGCTAATTACGAACCGGTATGCTATACTTGTTGCGCGCACACGGCTCCCTTTGGGAACGTATCTTCGCGCCCGGAAGCCGTCTTTGGAGAGCCCCTATCAGTGGCCCAGAACCCCTGTTGTTGTCATCTGTGGAGCGACTGCGACCGGAAAAACGGCTGCAGCAAGCGCATTGGCGGCAGGCGTCGGGGGCGAGGTGGTCAATGCCGACTCGATGCAGGTCTACTGTGGCATGGACATCGGAACCGCTAAGCCCAGCCTGGATGAGCGGCGAAACTCCGCATTCCATCTATTGGATATCGCAGCGCCTGACCATCAGATGAGCGTCGCCGACTGGAAGCATCGTGCGGAGGAGGCGGTCGCGTCTATCGCGGCGATGAACCGCCTTCCCATAGTGTGCGGCGGAACGGGCCTCTATCTGCGCGCGCTGCTGGACGACTGGACCCTGGCTGCAACGCCGGCGGCCCCCCAGGTGCGCGCCGAACTCATGGGCTGGGTCACCCGTCAGGGCGCCCCCTGGCTGCATGAAAAGCTTCGGGATATCGATCCTGTCACTGCGGAGCGTCTCCATCCGAACGATGCGATCCGCATCGTTCGGGCCGTGGAAGTCTTCCTCTCCACCGGCAGCCCTATCAGCCTGTTTCAGGAACAAGATCGCAGCACTCGGCGTCCGCGTCCTGCGATACGGTGGGGCCTCACGCTGCCGAGGCCGCTGCTCAATACCCGCATCGATGCCAGAGTGGACGCCATGCTGGAGGCTGGACTGGTCGATGAGGTCCAGTGGCTGCTGAAACAGGGCTATTCGGGCGAACTCGGCCCGATGAAAAGCCTGGGATATAAGGAGATCGTCGAGTATCTTCACGGTGAGCTTTCGTATGCCTCCGCCGTAGAAGAGATAAAGATCAA
>JAYTGR010000709.1:0-10456 GCA_043733205.1 Chthonomonadaceae bacterium | reverse complement strand
TCTGCGTAATGTATCTGGGCATCATCGTCGAGCAGGGCCCATCGGATCGTGTCTTCACGACCCCGAAACACCCGTACACCCAGGCACTGCTGGCCTCTGTACCGGTCGCAGACCCTGCCGTGCGGCGCAAACGTCTGCCCCTCGAAGGCGATGTTCCCAGCCCGGTCGCGATCCCATCCGGATGCCGTTTCCGCACGCGCTGTCCGCTCGCCGCAGAGATCTGCGCGCGAGAGACGCCGCCTCTGCGCGATCTGGGCAGCGGGCAGTCTGCGGCGTGCCACTTTGCGCAGCCCGGCGACCTTCCGACCGTACCCCTCGATGCGATGCCGGCGCCAGGGGTATAATTCCGTTGTTTCGACACCCGCTCTCAGCAGCGGTTTCCTTAGAAGCCAGAAAGTAAGCTCATGAACGATACTCTGCAGCAGTGGCTCGGCGATCAGATCGGCGTACTGAAAGACCAGAATCTGTACAAACCGCTGGTCATCATGGACACCCCATCCGGAGCCCGTATCACGGTCAACGGCAGGCCGAACGTGATCAACCTCTCCAGTAACAACTATCTCGGCCTCGCCAACCATCCGAAACTCAAAGAGGCCGCCACAAAAGCGATCGCGGAGTGGGGCGCGGGTGCGGGCGCAGTGCGGCCCATCATCGGCACCATGCGGGTCCACATCGAGCTGGAGCAGCGCCTGGCGCGGTTCAAACATGTCGAATCGACCCTGGTTTTCCAGAGCGGATTCACGGCGAATGCGGGCGTCATTCCGACGATCACCGATGGCGACGATGCGATCATCACGGACGAGCTCAACCACGCCAGTATTATCGACGCCGTGCGCCTCTCGAAGGCGGCACGCAAAATCTACCGGCACAACGATATGAACGCCCTGGAAGAGGCTCTGAAGGAGACTCACGGCGCGAAGAAGCGGCTGATCATCACCGACGGCGTCTTCAGCATGGACGGCGATGTCGCACCGCTGAAAGAGATTGTCGCTCTGGCCGAACAGTACGATGCCGCCGTGATGGTGGACGATGCGCACGGTTCCGGTGTGCTCGGCGGAGGGCGGGGCACCGCCTACCATTTCGGTGTCCATGATAAGATCGATGTCCAGCTGGGCACGCTCTCGAAAGCGGTAGGCACGATGGGCGGCTATATTGCGGGCAGCGCGAAGCTGATCGACTGGCTGACGCAGCGCGCGCGTCCGTTCCTCTTCAGCACCGGCCATCCCCCGGCCACGGCCGCCGCGACCATCGCATCGATCGACCTGATGGAAAACGATCTCTCTTTCACCGAACGGCTCTGGGAAAACACGGCCTACTGGAAAGCCGGCCTGCAGAGGCTGGGTTTCGACACCGGTATCTCCGTCACCCCCATCACACCTGTCATGATAGGAGACGAAGGCAAGGCGCAGCAGCTGCAGCGCGCGCTGTTCGAAGAAGGCGTCTTGGCGCTCGCCATCGTCTTTCCGACGGTCGCCCGTGGGAAGGCGCGCATCCGTACCATGCCGAGCGCGATGCATGCCCGCCAGGATCTCGACGATGCGCTCGCGGCATTCGAGAAGGTCGGCAAAAAGCTGGGGCTCATCTGAAGCCAGTTCCACAGGAGCGTTCCCATGTTCGACATGAGAAATTATAGGCTGGCATCGATGCTGCTTGCCCTGTGTGCTCTGCCCTTAGCGGTGGGGGCAGGCGCAGCGCAGCACGACGCAGCGCCTTTACCGCAGGTGAATGCGAAAGTGAGAGGGCAGTATGTCGTAGTTTTGATGTGGCACGATGTCGTTGCTTCGCATAAAGAGGTCTGGTTCGACACGACGGCTGCGGAGCTGAAGGCACAGTTTGCGGCGATCAAGCGGCGCGGATGCCATGTCATCACGATGGACACTCTGATTCAGTCGCTGGTGCAGGGAACCCTTCTGCCTTCACGACCGGTCGTGCTGACCTTCGACGACAATAATCAGGGCCTCTTCGACAATGCGTTTCCGCTGCTGAAGCAGTACCACTACCCAGCCACGTTATTTGTGCATACCAATTTCGTCGGTGTTCCGACGAGCAAGGCGCACTGCGACTGGCCCACTCTGCTAAAGATGCAGCAGAGCGGCCTGGTGCGCGTACAGGGACACACCTGCAGCCATCCGGCCGATATGCGGCTGCTCCCCGATTCGGAGAACCGCAAGGAACTTGGCGATTCCAAAGCGCTCATCGAAAAACATATGGGGCAGCCCTGCACCGCATTTGCCTATCCGGAAGGCCATTTCGACGACCATGTCGCCCATCTGGCGGCCGCCGCCGGCTACCGGATCGCCTTTACGGAGAACTGGGGCAGTGCAGCGGCTTCGCGCAGTCTGTTCGTGGTGCATCGGTATTCGATCCATAAGCGGTTTGCCCAGGCGCTGGCCGATGTCGCAGCCGCCTGGCCACAAAAATAGGGCTGCAGCGACCTTATCGGGTTACTGCAGCCCTGTCTTGAAGCGGAAACCGCATCTAGCGGTGCCAGATCAATGGATTGAGGGTGTTGTCGTTCAGGAGATCCCCGACCTGCAGGCCGGCCAGGTAGTCGTCAGGCAGAATATTCTTTTTGCCGTTGAACGTGCTGCCATCGGGCATATAGGCGCAGGTCATGGCACGGCGCGGTCTGTTGGTCATATTTGCGCCGGCGCCGTGGGCCGTCAGACCGTTGTGGAAGACCGCTGTGCCGGCAGGACAGGGACATCCGACCGGCTCTATCTCGCGCCAGAGCGGGTAGAGTTTGAAGAGGTCTCCTATATTCATGCCGATGCCCACATTGTCGTAGGTCGCCGTGTGATAACTGCCGGGAATGTACCACATGCAGCCGTTGGCGAGAGTGGCGTCGTCGAGGGCGACCCAGAGCGAGATCGATTTCCGCGAATCGAACGACCAATAGGGATCGTCGAGGTGCCACGCGGTCGGGTTACCGAACGGCGGCTTGAACAGCGCCTGATCGTGCCAGATGCGAATTCCGTCCACCCCAGCCAGGGTGCCTGCCATCTTCCCAAGACGTTCGTCGAACATCAGTTCCCGCATCCCGGCATGGGTATCCGCGAGTTTCACGCACTGCGTAAAGACCTGCGCATAGTAAGCGTCCGGATCCTGCTGGTTGAAATAGCCGTTCCTGGTGGCGAGACGCTCATCGACCGCCTCCTGGGTCGTCTGCTGCCAGTGCGCGAGTTCACCGGCATCCAGAAAGCCGGGAACGACCAGAAAGCCGTTCTTCTGGTATAAAGTGATCTCTTCGTCTGTGAGTTGCGTTCTCATCGCCGAGTTCTCCCTGTTTAAGCCCCGATTGGGTGATTCCTGACTCTGTTGTTCCACGTTATAGAAACCGGTTCCTCCCAAAACCAGCGTGATTCGGAAAGGCCGCAGTTAAACTGCTTTCTGTTGGGATAGCAGCCTGGAATAGACCCGTTTTGAGATCGAAACAGGCACTTCCCCAGCGGCATGGCTAAATCGCATATAATTGATTGCGACCTTTCCGAATAGAAGTTTTCCAGCGGGGTCATTCGTTTTCGGAATCCCTGAAAGCGCCGTGGCTTCTTCCGGTCGTGCGGTATTACGGCGCAACGGAAGGCCGAAATGAGGAAATAAAAGGGTCTTTTGTATACGCTGCGTATACGGTCGGCGTGTAGACTGTGCAGAGAAGGGAGGCAGGAGCGTTTCTCGCCGTTCCCTTCATACCACCCGACAAAGGATCTGAATTATGATGTTCTCTATTTTTCATGCTTCCCGTATACGTTTTTCGCTGAGTACGCTTTTCGCACCGCTTGCCACAGGGTTGGGCCTCTTCAACCTCTGCGCAGTGGCCGGCGCGCAGACGCTTTCCGCTCCCTACTCCTCGAACTATTCCGTCGGATTTAACGGCGTCATCTCCGGTGTTACCGCCAACAATGACGGCCTGCTCTTCAAGCAGAACGATCCCAACACGCTGCTTATCTTGGGCGGCGCCAACAGCGGTGGCGGCACACTCTACTCGGCGCCTCCAATACCGGAGTGACGACAGGCAGCGGTCCCGAAGGCGTCGTCTATGTGCACGGCGGCAACCCGAACTTTGCCACAGACTCCATCCTCGTGTCCGAATACAACGCTGGCAGAGTCTCGGCCTATACGGCGGATGCCAACGGCAATCCCGTCGTTGCAAGCAGGCAGGACTTCATCGCGAACCTCGCGGGGACCGAGGGCGGCACCGTCGATCCCACGACCGGCGACTTCGTCTTCTCCACATACGGCAGCGGCAACAAGGTTGTCGTCGTGCAGGGGTTCGTCAATCAGGCCACTGCGACCCCTGAGCCAGGCAGTATCGCTCTGCTTATCGGTATGGGTCTTTCCGGAAGCGTTTTCGCCTTCCGCCGAAACCGCACTCGCAAATAGGCGGCGCGTCGTGTCCCAATCGACATCTGTCTGCAGCGCTGAAGATTTTGTACGGAGAGCGCGGATTCGCGATAATCGCTCGAAGATCCTGGACATTACAATTGGCGCTTTTCGAACTGTGGCTGAAACAGGCGTTCATTAGCTTGATCTATGCAAGCGTACGTTATGTGGTCATTTCTCTGCTGGGTTGAGCCCTTACACAACATATAACTGCCCATAGAAGATGGGCAGATCTCACGCAAAAGGAGTCTCGTTTATGAAACAGTGTCACTGGAGCATCAAGCTGTATCTCACTGCGCTTGCGTGCGCCGGATCTCTCTTTCTCGGCGGCGGTGCGCAGGCCCAGCTCTCTCTGACACCGGCGGGCATCGCCGCTGGCTTCAGTCTCACCACCTTCGCCGACGGCTTCCCGTCTATCAATACGGTCGGCCCACTGGGCATCGGATTCACCAAAACTGGCGGCGTCATCGTCAGTGATTACCCCGGAAACGTGCGTGTATTTCCTGCGGACACCGATGGTCAGCATGCCGGCTCCATACCCGCCGCTCAGAACTACGGGACCGGGAATGCTGTTGGCATCGCGCAGACCACCACCGCATTCTATATGACTCGCCAGACGGTGGGAGATCTTGTGCAGATCGAGGCGAATGGCACATTCAGCCAAACGATCATAGGAGGAATGCCGACGGCAACGGGGATTGTCGGCAATCCGAATAACGGCCATCTATTCGTTTCCACTGTCACCAACAATGCGATTTGGGATATCGATCCTATTGCAAAGACCAAGACAGTGTTCAAGAATGTAAACGCAGATGGACTTGCCACGGACGGCGTTACACTCTATGCGACGGTCAGTAGCCATATTATCGGGTTCAATCTCTTGAATCAGGCTCAGACCTTCGACTCGGGATTTATCCCGAACGGTCCGGACGGAGCAGCCATCGGCCAGGGCGCTCTGGCGGGCAATATCTTCGTCAATACCAACAATGGCGCCCTCTATGAGGTCAGCCTTACTTCTATGGCTCAGACTCTTATCGCATCGGGGGGATCCCGGGGCGATTTCGTCGCAGCCGATCCCAATGGATCGCTCCTCGTGACCCAGACGGACAGCGTCCAGCGGCTGACAGCCCCGACCGGCGGCGGCTTCGTCCAGACTCCCGAGCCTGGAAGCCTCGCCTTTCTTGTGGGCTTCGGTATCTCCGGCTGTCTGTTCCTCAAACGACGCAGGAAATAACCGCAGACGCCGTCTAAAACAGAACATCCGGCAGGGCGTCCAATCTATCGACCTGCCGCCCACCGCAGACATCCACATTCGGGGTGCGGAGGACCGGCTCCAGCAGCCGGTCCTCTGCGCCGTAAACCGAGGGGCAGTATCGATAGAATGAGCGAAGTTTTTGGGAATCCCGAAAATTGAATGACCCTGAGAGATGATTTCCTGTCAGCAGTCGGCAGGCTTGTAATGTCTGTGCGATATTGTCTATAATGTACGTGCTGACAGGAATCATACCCCTATGCATCGAATGACACACCGTGCACGGAGAGCGCGTTCTGCCGCAGCGCTGCGCGCGAAAAGACTCCGGCGATAAAAATTGACGGTCGTGCCTCATCGGAGAGGCACGGTGGATACCGAAGGAGAACCCGATGATCGTTCCTACCCGTACCCTGTTCGAACACGCCTACGGCAAATATGCTGTTGGTGCCTATAACATCAATAACCTTGAGCAGACCATGGGGCTGTTCCGTGGCTGTATCGAATCCCAGGCGCCGTTCATCATTCAGATCTCGAAAGGCGCGCGCAGTTATACCGATAAAAAGATGCTCGAAGCCATCATTCGCACTGCGGGAGAGATCTTCCCGGAAGCGCTTTTCGCCGTCCATCTCGATCACGGCGATGAGCAGACCTGCTACGACGCGATCGCCAGCGGTTTCTACTCCTCAGTGATGATCGATGCGTCGCACGATCCGTTCGACGAGAATGTCGCTATCACGAAACGCGTGGTCGAAGCGGCGCATGCCAAGGGCATCTCGGTCGAGGCGGAACTCGGTATGCTCGGCGGCGTGGAAGAGGATATCAAAGTAGACGAGAAGAACTCGTGCCTCACCGATCCCGAAGAGGCCTGCGATTTCGTGCATCAGTCCGGCTGTGACTCCCTGGCCTGCGCCATCGGCACCAGCCACGGCGCTTACAAATTTTCCGGCGGACAGGGCATCTACTTCGACCGTGTAGCCGCGATTCAGTCCAAGCTGCCGGGTGTGCCGCTCGTGATGCATGGCTCGTCCTCTGTGCCGCAGGATGAGGTCGCGCGTATCAACGCCGCCGGCGGGGCGCTCAAAGAGGGTGCGAAGGGCGTCGATCCTGCACAGTATTTGCCGGCCGCGAAACTCGGCGTCTGCAAGGTCAACATCGATACCGACGGCCGCCTGGTCTGGACCCGTGTACACCGCGAGTTCTTCAAGGCGAATCCGGCAGAGTTCGACCTGCGCCCACCCGGCAAGGTTTTCATGGCGGAATACGCGAAGTTCATCGCGAGCCGCAACGTACTGCTCGGCTCTGCCGGCAACCTGGCCGGTGCCCGTGCCCACGCCGACACCAAAAACTAATCTGGTCTCGGTGTTCTCTCTCCGATCCTCGCGGTCGGAGAGAGAATCTCTCCCCGTCCGCCCCTCGCTCGGAGAACTGCTTTGACGACTGCCATCGATCGCGTTGAGCCGACACTACGACCTTCCGGGCGCACAGTAATGTATCAGCGCTGGTCGGAACTGGCGTTTTTACACTGGAGATTTCCGCCGGATGCGATCCGGCCCCTCCTTCCACCCGGCATTGAACTGGATACATTCGAGGGCGAAGCGTATGTAGGCTTGGTGCCGTTCACGATGTCGGGTGTGCGTCCGGTCTGGTCCCCACCCTTTACGCCCCTATCGAACTTCCATGAGACCAATGTCCGGACCTATGTCCACTCTCGGGGCACGAACCCCGGCGTCTGGTTTTTCAGCCTCGACGCCGCCAACGTGCCTGCCGTCCGCATCGCCCGAACACTCTGGAAACTGCCCTACTATTTCGCCCGGATGCGGATGAAGACGGCAGGCGGCGAAATAGAGTACCACTCCGAACGCCTCTGGCCCGCTCCCGTGCCCGCCTTCTGCTCCGTCCGCATACGGCCTGTCGGCCCGGTAACACCGGCCGCTGTCGGCACGCTGGAACATTTTCTCGCGGAACGTTATATCCTTTACGCCTACGCCCGATCCCGCCTCTATGTCGGCCGCGTCCATCATACTCCCTACCCACTTCAAAGCGCCGAACTGCTCTCGCTGGATGAGACACTCCTGAAGGCTGCGAATCTCGTTCGTCCCGATGCTGCGCCGCTAGTTCACTATGCGAGTGGGGTCGATGTGCGCGTCTTCCCGCTCCGGCCTATCCGCCCACAGCCCTAAAGAGAGTTATCGACCTGAGGGGACGTTTCCGGCGATCTGACCGATCAGCAGTGGGAGATCGTGCAGGTCAGTCACAACGGCCCTGATACCGGGCTGGGTCGGCTCCTGCGTGACTGCGGAAAGTTTCGCCTGTATCACCTGTGCGCCTGCCTCGACCGCCCAGCCGATCGCGGGCGGATAGTCGTCTACGACGATCGTATCCGCACTGCGCACACCGAGCGCCGCGAACACTCTGGTGTAATACTCCACTCCTTCCTTGGCGCAGTCTATGAGGTCCGGTCCGAACAGCCGTCCGAAATAGGGTGTCAGCCCGAGTCCCGTCAGCCCTCCGCGCAGGTATTCCGACTCCTGTCCGGAAGCCATGTGGAGCGGGTATCCCTGTGCCGTCAGTTCCCCCACAGCCTTCTCGGCCCCTCGGAATCCGGCGTGGCATTTTGAAAGGGCCTCGAACTGCAGTTCCTGGGCGAGCTGGGCGGCATCGGGCGGCAAGGGCAGTTCCATGGCTTTAAACACCAGCTGCATGGAATGCAGCCGCAGCGCGCCCAGCCACTCCAGATAACCGTTGGTGGGGTTCCCTTGAAAGCGGTCCCAGTAGTCGTCCTGGACTGCGATCAGCATATCGGCTGCGGCTTTCTCCCAGGCTGGCGGTTCGCCGCCGAACCGTCGGTTCAAATAGATACCGATCTGCCGCGCAAACTGAAGAAAGAACGGGACCGGATCGCTCAATGTATCGTCGAAATCGAATAAAACGGCAGGTCGCTGCAGCATGGATCGCTCCTCAATAATCTGCCCTGAGAGGGGCCTTTGCGGCGGCCTCTGTGTTCGTTCCACTCTCGGCTGTCGCTTTGCACAGCCATTATATCACCGCTGGCGCCCCACGGCAACCGCTGAAGGCACCCACGGAGCGAAAAAAAAGTTCGGTAGCGAAACATTTTTTAGAACCTACGGTGTTCGCGAAGCGTCTTAAAGGGTGAAGCAGTGAAGTTGAGTTACCTGCAGTACAGGAGGCCCAAGGTTTATTCCTCCGCTTAAGGACGGTATCCGTCTGTTCACAAAAATCCGATTGGCACAGGGATCGCCAGCCGGAATCACCGATGTACGGAGGGGGCTTCAATGTCAGAGACAGGGGCGAAGGATCCGCATACTGCGCTGGACGGTCTGCCACGGAGTGCACAGCGCCGGCGCACCATCGTGTTCGAGGCAAGCGCTGCCTATAATCGTGACGAACTGCCCATACCAAAGCCGAACGGCCCCAATGGCCGGCGTGTCCTGAACCTCGAAATGCTCATGAACCACCCGTTTTACTGGGAATGGCTCAATGAAAAAGAGACCGGAGAGGTCTTAATGGAACTCTATATCGCCCGGACCCGGCGCGCACAATGACTCACTCGGCTCCATCACGACAGGTTATCGTGTCTCCTCTTGACAAACGGTCCGGTCCGTTCTATAATAGAGGAGCCTTGCGGGAGTAGCTCAATGGTAGAGCGCCAGCTTCCCAAGCTGGATGTTGCGAGTTCGAGCCTCGTCTCCCGCTTGTTCGATGTCCCACCGAGCTTCTGTCCTCGCATAGGAGATTAGGTCATGGGAGAAGTGTGTCTGTGCTTCTGGAGCCGTACCCAAATGGTTAAGGGAGCGGTCTGCAAAACCGCGATCACCAGTTCGATTCTGGTCGGCTCCTTTCCTTTCTCTCCGCCATTCGTTCCTCTTCCACTCCTATCCTCTCCAGGAACTTCCACTTCAGCCCGCTGCGTAAGCAGGACAGGGAGGACTCTCTGATGCGAACCATACTTATCGGCCTGTTGACATTTATTGCCCTGCTTGGACTGGGTCAGCCTGCGCGCGCCGATCTCGACAGTTATTTCAGCAAACCCGAACCCGTCTACAAATGGGAAAAGACCGGCGAAAAGAAGCTCGATGGCGGCACCATGACCGACCTGCATCTGGTCTCGCAGACCTGGCAGGGCAATGTCTGGCAGCACCGCCTCATGATCTTCCGGCCGGACAAACCGGTCCGGACCGACTTCTGCACTCTGTTCAATACAGGCGGAGGCGGCTCGGAGGGCGAGATGACGCTGGGAATGACAGCGGCCCAGATCACGGGGATGCCCTTTGCGATCCTCTACGGCATTCCCAATCAGCCTCTCTACGATGGTAAGACGGAAGATGCGCTTGTCGCCTACACCTGGCAGAAGTTCATGGAGACCGGGGACGAGAGCTGGCCGCTGCACTTTCCGATGGCAAAAGCCGTGCTGAAAGCCATGGACGCGATTCAGGCCTACACCAAAGAGGCCGGTCAGCCTGCGATCAATGGCTTTGTCATAGCAGGGGCCTCCAAGCGCGGCTGGACGACTTGGCTGGCAGGGGCCAGCAAGGACAAGCGCATTAAAGGCATTGTTCCCATGGTCATCGATACCCTGAATGTTGCCGCGCAGATCCCGCATCAGCTTGCCGCCTATGGCAAACCCAGCGAGCAGGTGCAGGACTACACATCGACCGGTATGCTGGAGAAACTGATGACGCCGCAGGGCAAGCGTCTTCTGGCGCTGGAAGACCCCTACAGCTATCGGGACCGCCTCACGATGCCGAAACTGATCGTGCTGGGCACCAATGACCGCTACTGGTCACAGGACTCGCTCAACCTCTA
>JAYTGR010000708.1:0-10462 GCA_043733205.1 Chthonomonadaceae bacterium | reverse complement strand
GGTCGATCATGCCGAGGCCGATGCTGTTTTTTTCGCCGAGGCCGCAGTTCCAGGCGGTCTCCATGAGGGCGGTCGAGCCGGTCAGAGTGAAGGGCGCGAAGGCGCCAACGATCTGGATGTTCTTGAAGGTCACCAGTTTGGTGCCGCCGCGATGCCGGGGGTCGGCGAGATAGGCGGTATCGAACTGAAGGTCCAGGCGGTCGTCCTCAGGCGTCGTACCGTGCAGCAGGCGGTGTTTCCAGAGCAGATTGGCGCGGATGGCTTCCGAAAATTCGGGATCGGTGGGGCGCAGATAGTAGGTCTTGTTGTCGGGGCAGGGTTGGGCGGCGACGATGGGCGACAGGCAGGAGAAGTTTGTGCGCTCGGTAAAGCTCGGCTGGGGCAGCGCCTCCACCGTCTCCAGGCGCAGGCGGGCGGTCCCCACCCTCACGATGCTGCCGATCGTCAGGAGGCCGGTGGCGCTGTGTGTCAGAAAATCGCTGCGGGCAGAGGCGATCAGCCAGTCCACCGGGCCAGGGCGCAGGACCAGACGGCCGTTTTCGATGTGGCGGCGGCGGCCCTCCACCCGCAGACCGCTGAAGGTGTAGAGTTTGGAGCGCTTCGGGCTCTCCGCCTGCTCGCGATACCCCTCCCCGTGCAGAAAGGCCGCGTACTCCTCATCGGACTTCGCCAGCAGGCGATAGACCAGCCCCAGCAGTTCGTGGTTATGATCTATCGGCAGGATCGCCGTCTCTTCGAGCTGAAAACGAATGTGCAGTCTCATATCTTCCTCTACTCCCGCCCACCGAGCAAAAGCCGGAAACCCCGTTCGCATCTTTTTTCAAATCTGTCTACAGTGTAACAGGCCAGAGTGCAGCCACCGTTCACTCTGCTTTTGGGGCATATAATTTTTGCAGTTTTTGCGCTTCAACGGCAAGTTCCTCGCGCAGCGAAGCTGGCTCCAGCGCCTCTACTTCTGCGCCATAGCCGAGCAGCCAGCGCCGCACCTCCTCGGTTCCGGCGACCTCCATCGAGAGCAGCAGACTGCCGTCCGCCTGCTCCTCGGTCTGCTGGCTCGGGTGGTAACAGCGTTCCCGTATCCAGCGCGCCTGATAGGGCGAGAAGCGGACACGCACACGCACCAGCGCGTCGTCATGGCGCAGAGAGAGGCCGCGCGCGAGGTAGGCATCCATATCGAAGCCTTCCGGCGGGACATAAGCTCGGTCTCCCGGCAGCACTTTATACTGCTGGATGCGGCCCAGAGCGAACGTGCGTAGCGTTTCGCGCAGCTCGCAGTACGTCACGATATAGGGTTCGCCCTGCTGAAAAATCAGGAAATAGGGCCGCACAGTGCGATCCGTCACCTCGTTGCTGTTGGCTCCGTGATAGAGCATGTGGATTCGCCGACGGTTCTGTACGGCGCATTCGCAGTCGCCCAGCAGTTCGCTGGAGATAGGATGCAGCAGACGGAGGGAGCCCCGCACCCGCTCATGACCGGCGGGCAGGGTGGCGGGGATGTAGGAGGTCAGCATCTCGGTGAGGCGGCGCACAGGCTCGGCATCCACCGCACTCAGATACTCCTGCGCAGCCAGGAGCATTCGGCGCAGCGTCGTGGCATCGCGATCCGTCAGCGCCAGGAAAGGCAGCACGAAGGTTCTGCTGGTGTAGTACCATCCGCCCCGCGTTCGGTCGGTTTTCAGCGGCGCGTGCAGACTGTTCAGCAGATAGTCGCGGTCGTTAAAGGCGACACGCGGGGTCACGCCCCAGTACGCCGCCACGGCAGCGGCATTCGGGTAACGCTCGGAGCGGATCTGCGCGTCGAGCCAGAGGATGCGTTCGTGTTGAGACATGACTACACGTTCGCGAACGGCGTGACCATTCCTCCCCGTCTGCTCGTTTTCCGTTAAAATATCGATTCGGAATTTGCTGAGGCCGGAGGATCGGTCCCACAGAGTCAGAACAGCCACAGGAAACGGGTTCTCCGCTCCTGTGGCTGTCTGTCGAGCTGCGGCCTGAATGCAGAGCGGCATGCCCGTCGCTCAGGCGGCCGTGCCAGCCTTTTTGCGGCGGCGAAGCAGGAAGCCAGCCATGCCAAATCCCATCCCGCTTCGGCAGCATCACATCCAGCAGAACCTGCTGGCAGGGCTCTGTCTCTCCTCAGCAGTACGTGCCGAGGACACGAACGTCACGCTCTGCAAAGTGAATCGGGGCAGTGCCATCTCTCTGGTGGCGCGTCTGCAGAGTGTCCTGTCGCATGGTCAGGACACTCTGCGTGCCGGGAACCGGGCTCTACTCGTAGCGCAGGGCATCGATAGGATGCAGGGCCGCCGCTTTGCTCGCCGGATAGATTCCGAAGAAGATCCCCACTCCCGCCGAGACGACGACGGCCGCGATGATCGCCGTGCTGCTCACGATCGTGTTCCAGCCGCCGATCTTCGCCAGCAGCATCGAGCCGCCGACTCCGAGAACGATCCCGATCAGGCCGCCGAGCAGCGAGATAATCGCAGACTCGATCAGAAACTGCATCAGGATGTCGCGGGGGGTCGCGCCGATGGCTTTGCGGATGCCGATCTCACGGGTGCGCTCCGTGACCGAGACCAGCATGATGTTCATGTTCCCGATGCCGCCGACGACCAGAGAGATGACGGCCACACTGCTGAGCAGCATCGTCATCGTGGTGGTCACGCTCTGCTGAGTCTGGAGCAGGTCGGTCTGACTGCGAATGGTGAAGTCGTCGTGGTCCGGATAGGGCGGAGGCAGATGGTGCCGGTTCCGCAGCAGCGTGGAGATCTCCTCCTGCGCGAGCGGCATCGCGGCAGGCGTGGTGCAGCGGACCAGGATATCGTTGAGATATTGTGTGTTGAGCACCCGCCGCATGGCCGTGGAGTACGGCATGAGGATCACATCGTCCTGATCCTGCCCCCAGGAGGTCGCGCCACGGGGCGTCAGCACTCCGACCACCTGAAACGTCTGCCGGTTGATCGTAAGGGTCTTGCCCGACAGGTCGGCGTGCGCATCTCCGAGCAGCTTCTCGGCGATCGTCTGGCCGACGACGCAGACCTTGAAGCTGCCGTCAAGCTCTTCCTGCGTGAAGTAGCGTCCTCTGGCGACCTCGACATTCTTCACGTAGGGATAGTCCAGCGAAGTGCCGACGACCTGGGTGCTGGCGTCGACGCTTCCCATTCGAATCTGAACGCCTGCATCGACCTGGGGCGCAGCCGCGTCCACCGTCTTCTTGAAATTGTTAATGATCTGTTTCATGTCGTCGAGGGTGAGACGGTTGGACGATCCGCCGCCGGTCGACGCTGTAGAAGTCACGGAAGTACGCGAGACAGCCGTTCCCACGCGCAGGCGGTTGCGGTTGGAAGAGATCGACAGCAGGTTCGTTCCCAGCGAGTTGACGGTGTCCGTCACCTGCTTGGTCGCGCCCTGCCCGATCGCGACTACCAGGATGACGACGCCGACACCGATGATGATGCCGAGCATCGTCAGGACGGTGCGCATCTTGTTGTTTGTCAATCCGCGCAGCGCAACGCGCAAACACTCCAGTATATTCATCTGCTGCCTGTCTTTCTGTTCCGGCGGGCTCCGATAAGTCCGCCGATATGTCCCTCCTGGGATACAGTGCCAAGGCCAATTCGTCTGCTGTTAGAATGGACGACTGCAGGCCTCTTCCGTTACTGACAGTGATGCAGTCCCAATCCACCTGAACGCCGTAGAAACGTGCGGTCGAAGCCAGCGTCAGGTTCGCCTGAACCGGATTCTGGGTGATCGCCTGCTGCTGGAGCACCTGACGATTCGCATCGAGAACGGCCACATAAACCGTCTTGACGCTGCTCGTGCTGCCCGCCCACTGCACCGACAGCTGATTGGAGGCGACACGCTGCGCGGTAACGGTGCCGGAGGCCAGAGCCGTCGTCGGCAGACTCGACTGGCGTGTGAGCGAACTGAGACTGGACTTAGCGGACGTCGTCGTGAGGGCAGACGTGGTTCCCGTCGTGGCTGTCGTGCCCGTGCTGCTCGTGGTCCCGCCGGTCGAGGGGCAAGTCTGCTGAGTCGCAGAGGCAGACGTACCGGACTAGGTAAGTAATCCAATCGTGCATTATCTCCTACTAACTGGACAGTATCTCGAAAATTACGGCTAACGCAGGGTATCTCCGTTCCCGTAAAGAACTCACCGGCAAATTTTGACCCGATATACTGCTGTTTCGGCTGCAGACGGTCACAATAAGTCGACACATGCCAAGCTCGGAAGATTGAGGGAGGACACAAGCAATGGAAACAAGAGCCATAGAGGTCAAACAGGCGGTCATCAGTGTTTTGAAGGATCAGCAGGTGCTGAGTGAGGATACGCCTCCCGTCATCCGTCTGGCCAGTGAGGTAGCTTCCAGTCTGGCAGCGCAGTTCGAGGACGCCCATTTCTGTTATGTGGTGCATCGTCTGGCGGCCACCGACAAGCTGTTTTTTGTTCGAGCGCTCACGGAACTGAAACAGCGCGAATGTATCACCATCCATGCAGAGAGCGACACGCATTGGCCCAGCATCGCCACCCGTTATACGCTGACAGAGCAGAATAGAGTCAATCTGAACCGACTCTAGCGCGAACCCGTTCTGTCGGAAGAGGATCGCTCAGGCCTCTCCGCCGGCCGTGTTATGTTCCAGATGCAGGATCGCGCGCGGAAACCTTACCGTGACCTTTCCTCCGCCGTGCGGTCGATTACCATAGGTGACGCTGCCGCGCAGATCGTAGCGTGCGGCGCTGTCTATCAGTCCCATTCCGGTATTCGCTGCGGTTCGCCAGTCGAAATCCGGAGGGAATCCTGGGCCGTCATCGCAGACTTCCAGACAGATCGTTTCAGCCTCTGCCTTCAGCGCAATATCGATGTCGCTGCGGCCATGCTTGATCGCATTGCTGACGATTTCAGACACCAGCAGCGTCACCGAGGTTCCCACCCCGATCGGCATCCGCACCTCGTCCACCTCGCAGCGAATGCGCCGCCCCCCTGCCGTCGATTCCAGAAGCGGCACAAGACGGTCCATCACGACACGACTGGAAAGGGTATTGGTATGCGCATCCGATTTGGCCTGCTGGGTCAGCAGATCGTGGATAGCCGCCAGGGAGCGCGTGTGCTGACCGATGCGGATCATGGCGGCAGCCGGCACATGGTCGTCCTGCGCTTCGTCTACCTGAATATCCACCAGAGCGCTGATGATCTGGAGGTTGTTTTTGACCCGATGGTGCGTCTCCTGAATCGATCGTGTCAGGCGCGCGTTCAGCTCTTCGATCTGGCGCAGATGCTGCATCCGCTCGGAAATGTCGAGCACCAACGAGAAACCCTCCTTGTTGGAGTCGTCGAACAGCGCCCCTCCGATGATGATCGGGCAGCGGCTGCCATCTTTGCGGAAATACTCTTTCTCATAAGGGGCGCCTCGCCGCCGGAGTCGGATCTCCGCGACCCCGGCAGCGTTGCGTTCGCGCCACTCTGGCGGCGTCATCTTCTCCCAGTTCAGGCTGCCCCGTACCAGATCCTCGCGTGTATACCCGACCATGGCGAGAAAAAGGTCGTTGGCGTTGGTAATGATGCGGGTATCCAGGTTCCAATGGATGACGCCCACCACATTGGCGTCGAAGATCCGCCGCGCGCGCGCTTCCGAGATCGCCAGCGCCGACTGGGCCTGCTTTCGCGTGGTGATGTCCTCGGCCAGGACCAGGATATTGTGGGGCCTGCCCTCCTCGTCCTGGATCACAGAGACACTGTTCTGCACCCAGATCAGCGTGCCGTCTTTCCGGACATAGCGCTGTTCGATCACAAAACCGGGCATGATACCGGCCAGCATTCGGTCGGTAAGCTCCAGGCTGCGCACGCGATCCTCCGCATAGGTGATGCTGCCATTGTCCAGAAACCGCAGCGCCTGCTCTGCGTAGCCGGTAATGGCGCAGTAGGCGGGGTTGACCTGGAGAAACCGCCCCTGAATATCGATCAGCGCCATCCCGACGGCGGCATACGCGAACGCGGTGCGAAATCGCTCCTCGCTCAGGTGCAGGTCTGATTCGGACGGAAATGGTTCTATGCTGCCATCGTGCATGCGTATCACTTTCTCGATCTCACCACGGGCAGGGTTCGCCCGCCTTATGAGGTTCTGGAAACGCCGTTTCCGGTATCGGTCCTTATGCCTTCACCAAAGGAGGCCAAAGTTCCTGCGGCCATAGTCGATGTGTCCGCACGATTTTTACCCTGTTCGCCCCGTGGCAGGCATCTTTCGAAGCCAAACGACCGAGGAGTGAAGAAGATATACGGGCTGACCCGCAAAAACATACGTAGATGCCCTCATGCCTGGAACGGGTCGGCAGGTGTAAACTAAAGGCAGGAAGCGACGTCCGTCCGATCCGCACGGATGCGTCGGGCGCAATCGAGGGAGGAAGAGTGATCCCTGTGAAAACAGTTATCGCCGACGATCATCCGGTCGTCCGTATGGGACTGCGGCTGCTTATGGAGAGCGAACCGCGAGTGCAGGTCGTGGGTGAGGCGAGCAATGGACGACTGGCTCTCGAGGTGGTGCGTACTCTTCAGCCGGATCTGCTGCTGCTGGACATCAATATGCCGGAGATGAATGGTTTGGAAGTGCTGCGGCATCTGCGCGAGGAATCGAACGCCGTCCAGGTCATCATCCTCTCCAACCACTCCGACACCCGCTACGTGAATGCGGCCCTGGAAATGGGAGCCGACGGTTATGTCGGCAAAGATTCCGGGATAGAAGTCCTGATGATGGCGATCGACTCCGTCCGAGAGGGTATCCCGTTCGTAGATCCCAAAATTCCCCCGCAAGCAGCATAAGAGTTTTCTATTCGCCCACTATGCAGTAAGGCCCCGTTGAAGCAACGGGGCCTTACTGCTGTCTCGATGCCGATGCGGTGCAAAGGGGCGCTCGCCGCTATTTTTTCCGACGCCGACGGGCGAAGGCGGCGGCAGAGATTCCCAGGCCGATCAGAAGACCGACGGTGCCGGGTTCCGGGGTGGCTTTCAGCGGGGAGACCCTGCTCAGATTGCCGGTGAAGGTCGTCCCGCTGCCATAGTGGACTTCGCCGCTGTTGACGGTCCATGTGCTGGCGATCAAAATGCCGTCGATATTGTTCGACTGCGTCACTTTGGAATAAGGCGCCAGGACCGAGCCTTTGAGATAGTTATCGATGAGCACATTGCCATTGCCGCCTGCAGGCGCTGTCAGGAAGTTCCAGACGACCTGGTTCGGATTGACTGTCTGGCTGCCGTTGGCGGCCAGCAGGTTCACGTTAAAATGGGCGACGTCTCCCGTCACATCGATCGCCAGGGTCTGGCTGGGCAGGAGATCGGCAACGTAGAGGGTCCGGGAGTTCCCGCCCAGCTGGCCGCCGTTGACAGTGAAGACCTTGAGTGTATCGTACTGAGTGGACGAGTTGGCATCGATGTTCCAGTCGCCCGAGGAGGGTGCGGCGATCGGCACACCGGTCAGGGCTCCGAGATGGGTGGACTGGTACTGCGAATAGGTCTGCTGAGAAGAGAAAACGGAGGTGTCGACGGTGCCTGCCCCGTAATGCAGGGTGCCGCCGTTCATATTCATGCTGCCGGTAAACCCGTTTGCATAGGCGTTGGCGCCGCTGTTGACACCGCCGCCCTGCGCGTTCAGCATACCGCCGACGTAGAGTCCGATGTTGGTCGTGCTGCCGACTGTCGCTGCGAAGCCGTGCGAGGTCGTGGTGTACTTCATTGCGAAGTCACCGCCGACTGCGACCGCACCATCCGAATCCCCGCTGTTGGTGTCTGTCGCGCCGCCGAAAATAAAAGCGTTGAAGGTATTGGCAGTTCCGAACGGTTTCGAGGAATCGTAGGTCATTTGCGCTTGTACTTGCGCCTGGCCTGCCATGAAGATCGCACCGATAATGAAGGGGGTAAAGAGGGTAAAGGGGGTAAAGGAAATACGACGCAACAGCGAACCTCCGAGCCTTATTTGCGGAAACGAGAACTTTGCACAGCGGATCCCGCCCGTACCGACCGAAGGGAACCTCGTCACCGCCACCGAACATGACTGCTTGTTGTTCGATGCCCTATTGTAGACTGACAGCCCGCCGCTGGCCATTGGGGTTAACCCGTATATTGCCCGTTATAAACACGTAGGTTTTTCGCATGCGCACGCATTCCAAGCGAAAACGTGCGAAATCGATGTGGTCGAATGTCGAAACGCTTGCGCAGACACGATTTACGCAATTTAGGGGCACGGTCAAGCACGCTCTCGTTCTCCGCACCTTCCGCCGGACAGCGTGAAGGCGGCGAGCAGAGTAAATCTGCTCGCCGCCTTCACGTCACATGCCCGGCCGCCGGAACGGCCCGGCTTACCTGCCGGCAGGAAACCGCCGCCTCATGGGGCCGGCTGCTTTCTGTCCGCGTTGAACCGGTCGAAGCGAACGCGGTCGGCCTGCGAGAGTTGTGTCGACGGCTGCGGCACGCTGGGCCGTTCGGAGTCAGGAGTATCGCTGAAGATGCTCAGCATGGGGACCGCCAGCGCATCTCCGCGATGCAGTGGAGAGAGCCCCAGCAGAACTTCGATGGTGCGCAGCATACTGAGCTGATCGTAACGGTCGTGGACGACAGCGCCGCGCCTGACCGACGGCCCGATCGCCAGAGCGACCGTGCGCGTGGCATCGACATGGTCGGGCCCGTTCTGAGCGTCGTCTTCGGTCACCAATATCAGGCTTTCGTTCCAGATCGGACTGTTGGCGATCGTCTCGACGATCCGGCCAAGCGCCGCATCGTTCTGTGCCACCAGCTGTATCGGAGGCAGGGGAACCGTGCCAGCCCCGGCGGTGTGGTCGTTGGGCAGCCAGAGATAGTGCAGCTGGGCCACCTGGCCCCGCGCGACCTGCTGTTCGAAATCGACTTTCCAGGCCTCCGCACGGTCCAGATCCGAGACATTGAGATCCCAGGAGCGGTAAGCGAACGGATAGCGCGCCAGATACTCCGCGAACCTGCCTTTCAGGCCCGCGTTCGCCGCCAGCGCTGCCGCCAGACTCTGGTCTCCGCACAGAAACTGGGAGAGCGGGCGCACGAAGTCGGGGCTGTCCAGCAGTTTGCGGGCGGCCTTTGGAGTAGTGGCCTCGGCGGCATGGGCGCGGGCGAACTGGTAGAAGGCATTGCCCCGGTCTGCCTGCGAGGCCAGCGTCATCATCTGCGCCCTGAATTTGCGCGCCATTTCGCTGTCGGGTCCGAAGGCTGCCTGGATGAGCTTATAACCGCGCGTGTAGAGGAAATAGTTCTCGCCGTAGATACGGTAGTCGAGGTGATGCGCGTCGAGAGCGTCCCACAGATAAGAAGGCGAGGTGACGGCAGGGACGGTGCCGAACGGATAGCCGCGGTATTTGCCGGAGTAGGCCGCGTTGCCGATCCATTCCAGAAAGGGGCTCGCATAGCCGCTGGTAGTGAAGCTGTGGCCGAGCACGCTGATCTCACCGTTGGCATAGTAGTTGTCGAGCGTCACGAACTCCTGTGCCAGCCGGTGGGCGTTGGGAGTCACGTCCTGGCCGAACAGAGTCAGCGTCGGATCACCGTTCGCGCCGACGACATCGCCCATCACCTGATCGTAAGTCCGGTTCTCGCGCACGATATAGAAGATGTGGCGGATCGGCGTCTGCACGGCGCCTGCCGGACTTAAGAGCGGAGCGCCGGTGCGGACCTGCTGTGTCCACGTCTTGAGTTTCGCATCGATCTCCTGACGGGGCACCGAGGCCAGCGCACCCTGCAGCAGGGTCAGAACGTAGTCGGGACCGCTGCGCTTGTCCGCAGTCGGCTGGGGGCCGAGCGGGTTGGGCTTGCGGGCGCGGATGCCCTTGGCGCTGAGGGCAAAAAGGCGGTCGTGGTCG
Organism: Chthonomonadaceae bacterium; assembly: GCA_043733205.1. GTDB lineage: Bacteria > Armatimonadota > Chthonomonadetes > Chthonomonadales > Chthonomonadaceae > JANXLO01. The sequence continues at coordinate 591 of JAYTGR010000708.1, read as the reverse complement.
AACAGCACTTTCGTCGGGTACCACCCGGTCGGGATGTCGCCCAGATGCCGATGGGTGCGTATATCCACGACGGAGATGGCATTCAGATCGGCCATGGCGACATAGAGCCGTCCGCCTTCGACCGCGCAGGAGGCAGGCGCGCCACCGTAGTGCGCCCGATTGCCGCGCAGACTGAGGGTACTGACCACCCTGTCCTGTGCCGTGTCCAGAACAGAGACTGTATCGTCGTTCGCATTGACCACATAGAGCCGGCTGCCTGCCGCAGCGAAAGCCTGCGGAGAGCGCCCGACAGCAACGGTTTTGAGAGGCTGCAGCTGCGGTGAGAACACCTGGACCGTGTTCTCGCCCTGCACCGCCACATAGAGTTTGCCTTGTACCAGCGTGACTGCATACGGAAAGTAGCCTGTGGAGACCTCTTTTTCGACCAGCCCTGTCTCGGTGTTGAGGATCGCCAGGCGCCCCTGGGTAAACTTACCGCCTGCGAAATCGGCGGGTGTCTCGCTTGCAACCAGATAGGTGACCACCAGATGCGTCGCGTCGAGGGCGGCCAGACCGCCCGTATAACCGGCCACGGTGTAGGTGCGCACGATC
>JAYTGR010000707.1:0-1257 GCA_043733205.1 Chthonomonadaceae bacterium | reverse complement strand
CGAAGGATCGTTCGCAGAGTCTCCGTTCGGCGGGACCGGATCGACAGGCGTGTTCTCATCCGGATTGGGCCCGTCGCTGGTGACCAGATCCACGGGAGTGTCATGAAACACGCGCTTCTTAAAGGTCACGTCCTGGCTGATGACGTTGTTGATCGGTATTTTGCGGTCGTACTGGGGAGAGATCTTTCCGACCTTGAGGCCGACTGAGTTCAGCTTCTGTTCCGCTTCGTCGCGGGACATCCCGACCAGATTCGGGACATCGACATACTCCGGCCCTTTGCTGTACCAGACGTTGAGCGGCCTGCTGGCGCGAATGGGCTCTCCAGACTCCACATCGGCCCGATAGACGATGTGGCGCGGTTTATCGGCATATTCCGGATGTTCGATCAGCCGCACTTTTTTGCTCGCCACGATCTGCCGCACCTCTTCGATATCCTTTCCCACCAGGCTGGGAATGGCAATAGGCTTCGGCAGGGCCCAGTTCGAAAGGTAGATCGCATAGAGGCCGATCAGGCAGACGACAATAACGGCCGTGACGGTGCCAAGCGCGATCTTAATGTAGAGCGAGACGCGCTCATCCTGAGCGCGCAGTCGGTTACGAGAGGGCATAGACACCGCCTGACTGGAGGCCGCCACACTGGCAACAGGTTCCAGTGGTCGTATGGGCGCCGGGGCGGGAACTGTTTTGGGAGCCGGCGCGGGAGTTTTGACGGGAGCGGAAGGTTTTGTTTCGGGAGCCATCGGAGCGTCGAGAGGCGTCCATGAGAGCGATTTGCCGAAACGCAGCGCGTCCCGGACCGCTTTGAGATCGTTGAGCAGCTCTGCGACGGTGCGATAACGCTGCTCAGGCCGCTTTTGCAGGCATTTGAGAATGATGCCCTCGACGGCCTGGGGCACACCGGGATTGATGGCGCGCGGGGAAGGAATGACGGCGAAAGCGTGCTGGTCGGCGAGACCTTCCGGAGAATCGGCGGTGTAGACGGGAGTTCCGGTCAGCATCTCATAGAGGATCGCGCCGAGCGCATAGATATCCCCGCTGACGGAGCCCGGCAGTTTCATCGAGAGCTCCGGGGCATGGTAGGGAGCGGAGCTGCGGAGAACGGCCTGCTGCGCCTGGGGCGAGACGGCAATGGCCTGCTGCACCCCGAAATCCGTCACTTTGACGGCCCCTTCGGGGCTGATGATGATGTTCTGCGGGCGTAAGTCGCCATGAACCTGTCCGACGGCATGGGCGTAGTGGAGAGCCTCCGTCACCGC
>JAYTGR010000706.1:0-1259 GCA_043733205.1 Chthonomonadaceae bacterium | reverse complement strand
CAGACCCCTGCCGGGCACTGCGGGCGCAGGCGCTGCGTTGCCTGCGCAACGCCAGCATCACGCTGGCCCAGCTGCGCCAGATGGACCGCCCCAGCCTGCTGGCCCTGCAGCTGGGTGACGGCCCGCCGCAGTGGGTGCGGCTGCAGGCCCTGGGGGCCGATCGGGTGCAACTGGCCCAGGCCGGCCAGACCGTCAGCCTGCCGCTGGCCGAGTTCAGCCGCCTCTGGCGCGGTGACTTCGCCACGCTCTGGCGCCCGCCGGCGGACTACACCGACACCCTGCAGGCCGGGGCTTCTTCCTCTCGAGCACGCTCGAGCTGTTCACTTCGCATTGGTTGTTGTCCTATTTTTTCGATTACTTGATCCTGATCGTGATCGTGTTGTTTCAGGATGATCTCCGGCGCGCACTGACTCACGTGGGGAAGAACCCCTTCTTTGCCGGAGCATCGGCCGAAGAAGAGCGCGAGATGGTGGATGAGATCGCCCGAGCCGCGACTCGCTTGGCTCGGGAGCGGATCGGTGCCCTCATGGTCATCGAGCGAGAGACGGGTTTGAAGAATTTCATCGATACGGGATCCAAGCTCGATTCCCGCGTGAAGGCCGAGCTCCTCTACTCCATCTTCGTGCCCACTTCGCCGATTCACGACGGTGCGGTGATCGTCACGGGAGGGAGGTTGGCGGCCGCGGGCTGCTTCCTGCCGCTTTCGAAGGATCCGAATATCGACAAACGCTATGGAACCCGACATCGCGCCGCTCTGGGCCTGACCGAGGATTCGGACGCCATCGTCGTATTGGTCTCAGAGGAAGCGGGAGAGGCGCACTTGGTCAAAAACGGCAGGATCACCACGAACCTGACGGAGCAGGAGCTCAGGCAGAGTCTGGCAGCGCTTTTGGATCTACGAGGTCAATCCCGGATCCCCCAGCGGATGCGGGCGATGCTTCAAACCTCATCGCGTCCCGGCAAACCTCCGAAGCCCGGCTCGGGCGAGGGGAGTGTGCGATGAATTCTCCGGGCCGGTTCTGGCAATTCATGACGACCAACATCGGGACCAAGGTGATCTCCGTGATCATCGCGGTGGTTCTTTGGGTCATCGTCCTGGGCTCGCGAAACGTCGAAGTGACGAAAGAGGTTCCGCTCGAAGTGATCGCACCGGCCGACCTCGTACCGGCCAATGATATCCCGGAAAAAATCGCATTTCGGCTTTCCGGTCCCAAGGCGTTCCTGCGCACGATCCTGGACCGCCGCGAGGATCCGATTCG
>JAYTGR010000705.1:0-3945 GCA_043733205.1 Chthonomonadaceae bacterium | reverse complement strand
CCTGTTCTTTTTATGCTTTGTCGTGGGGGCATTCGCCGCCAGGGCCGTCCAGCCTGGCTCCGGCTGGGCGGTGATACTTCCGATGTGTGTCCTGGTCTTCGGGGGTTTTGGCGCGGTCTCACTGATGATGGCAGCATACTACTTTACCTATGCCGTTCGGATCACTGCGGAGACGATCACCGAGAGTTCGCTGTTCTCGGCGAAGACCCTGTCGTTCCAGGACATTGCAGCTTTCTATACGGGTGAGATGCCGCTGAAGAACGGGCAGATGCAGAGAATCACCGAACTCGTCGGGAAGAGCGGCAAAAAAATCAAGGTCGACGCGCAGCTGGTCGACTACGATGCCCTGACGGCAGCGCTCCGGTCGTCGATGGCAGCGCCGGTCCTGGAGCAGGGAAAGCAGGAGAAAGCCATTGCGGGCAGAAGCTTCCGCCGGCAGCAGGCGAAGATGATGATGGTCGCCGGACCGCTGGCGATGCTTCTAACGGTGGGGCTGGCGGCTCTGCTCAGCGGTGACTCTTTTACCGGCCTAGCGCGCCAGAATCGACTCGACAGCGAGGGCCGTCCGACCCGGGGAGTCGTCACCGGGAGATGGTCGAAGCGCGAAGGCAAATCCTCGACCGGCTGGTATCTCAGCTTCGAATTCCAGGCAGCAGGGCGGACCTACCAGAGATCGAGCCCGGTCACCTGGGACGACTATAACAGCATTTCGAACGGCAGTCCTGCCAGGGTCGTCTACGTGCCCTCCGATCCCACGATCAGCCGCATGACCCTCTCCATCGGCAGACGCAAAGCGATCGGCCAGATGGCTGGCCTGGGCCTCTGCGTTCTCCTGGCGGTGCCAGCCGGGATCTCTCTGTGCTTCCGGGGCTGGAAAAGCCTGCGTACCGAGGACGCTGCAGGAGGACACAGCCGATGAAAACGCGTCGTATCGAGAGCGCTCCGGGGGAGATTATCGCCGCGCTGCCAGTAGTCCGTCAGGATGTGCCCACGATCGCAGGGCTCCGGGCGGAGCTGCGGCTCATACGCCGCCTGATCGCCCTGCCGATGGCAATGGGGATGCTGGGTATGGGGACGGTAATGGGCGCAGGCGGGCTGATGATGATTCTGATAAGGATCTATCCGGCGCTGGCGGCGCAGCGGCCTGGGGAGCCGAATCTGTACGTACTTTTGTGGCTGGTGGCGATTGGGATCAACTTTGGGGGGTTCATGGCTCTGCCGGCTGTACTGCCGTTCTGGATCGACCGGCGGATACAGGGGCGGGAGGCCATGTTCTGCGATGCACAGCTGATCGGTGACCTGATCGATTCGGCACAAGCCGCCGCGTCCGCTGGCCCCAGCTTCCAGAAAGGCTGGTATGCGGGGTGTCTGCCGGCTTGGCTCCAGCGTCTCCTGCCGGAGATCGGTGCGATGGAGGCTGCTGCCCTTACCGATAAGCAGCGGGACTTTCTGGTGGGGGTGGGGACAGCGCTCGCCTGGCAGAGCGAGCAGGAGGCGCTCGTCCTGGCCGTACTCCGCTCCGCTCCAGTCTGGGGCGACATCGAAACGCTGACAGCGGTCCTGACGATCTCTCAGAACGCCGAGAACGATGCGGTCCGTGCGGCCGCGCAGACGAGTCTGGCTCCGCTGCAGACGCGCCTGCAGGCTGGTGGAGAGAACGCTGCACTGGTCAGATCATTGGGGATTCCCTCTTTCCCCTCCTGAGAACCGGTTAAAATCAAAAAATGTGATCTTGATCACGTTTCCAAATCCAAATAGGCAAGAGAGGAGCGCTCCCAATGAACTGCCCAAACTGCAATACAGAGAACGCGCCCATCGCACAGCAGTGCGTACACTGCGGGGTCGCGCTGACATCGAGTGTCAGACCTGCGCCTTCGGTTCCCCCGCTCGACCAGCCCATGGCCCCCCAGGGGGATCGGCCAGCCACCTCTCCGGCACAGTCCGTCGCCGACTTCCCTGGTCCGCCGTCCATACCCTATTTGCCTCCAGGCGCTATGGGTCAGGTGCAGACGGGGTATCCGTCCCAGAACGGGCCGTCCTCTCCGGGAATGTATCCGCCGCTCCCCTATCCTCCTGCTCCGGACATCATGGCTTCGATCATCCCAGTCCGCAACCCCAAAGCGCTGATCGGGTACTATCTGGCAGTCTTTTCCGTCATCCCGTTCCTGGGCATACTGCTGGGCATTGGAGGGTTCGTCCTGGGCGTCATGGGTCTCAAGGAGGCGACTCGGAATCCGGCGATCAAAGGCAAATCCCACGCGTGGGTCGCGATCCTGGTCGGCGGCTTCTTCGGCTTCGGTTACTTGATCCTGACAGTCGGCGGAGTTATCGCCGCAGTTCTCGCATCATCACACTGATGTCTTCGCAAAACTGCGCAGCCCCACCAGGTCGAAGGAGATCATTCGTGTTTCCAGGCAGTTTTTTGGGAAGGTTCTTTGTGCTGGCGACACTGCTCGTCGGATTTTCACAGGGCATTTGCGGCGCTGTCGAGGGGCATAGGCCATTGCAGATGGAACACCATGCTGATTCCGCATGAGTTCACGCACTCCTGGAACGGCAAGTTTCGCAGACCTTATGGGGAGGATGTCCACAGCAGCACCGCGCCGCAGTCGGCGGATCTAATCTGGGTGTACGAAGGGCTGACGGAGTATCTGGGCGATGTGCTGATGGTCCGCGCGGGCTTCCGCTCGTTCGCAGCCTGGCGTCACGATCTGCTCGGTCAGGCGTCCAGCATGCGGTATGGAACGGGGCGGGAGTGGGAGAGCCTTGCCGATACCGCGCTCGTCGCTCCTTATACTTATGTGCAGGGAGCGGGAACGGCGCTGCGCAGCATCAACGATGTCTACTACGAAAGCGAACTGGTGTGGCTGGAGGCGGCGGGCTGGAAGCTGACCTCCGGCGAAAAGCCAGAAATTCCGTCTCTGGGTATGCTGGACTACCGGCTTACATTCGGCGCTTACTTCACCTCGGCAGGTCAGATTGCGGGCGTCATACCCGGATCGCTCGCCGAGCGCGCAGGCATGGAAGACGGCATGAAGGCGCTGGGCGTGAACGGCTCCCTTTTTACCATGGCTGTTCTGCAGGAAGCGGTCCGTGCGACCAAAGGCAGCAGAGCGCCGCTGGACCTGCTGGTCGCCCATGAGAACAAGTATCGCACTCTCCGCATCGAAGGGCTGAACGGAGAGCGGTTCCCTGTGCTCCAGCGCGATCCGGCCCGCCCCGACCTCCTTTCGGCCATCACCGCTCGTGTCGCCATCCCACTCAACAGGTGAAGAGACCAGGGCGCTGCCGGTTCTATTCGGGGAGGGAAGGAGGGACATCCGGATCTTCGTCGTTCAGACCGAGGCTCATTAAGAGCGCACCTCGGGGTCCAAGCTGTTGTGCATTTCGAATGCGCCGACAGTTCGCGCATCGCACCTCGCACTTCTCGATTTCCGGCAGAAGTGCCGACCAGGTCGCACCCTGCTGGAGACGCGACTTAAGGGAAAAATCCGTCGCGCTCTGCCCTGTTTCGATATGAAGAACCCGTGGGTCGGCCACACCGCAGTCGACACAAGGGTGCGCTTTGAGGTAGGCCAGGAGGCGACGGACGATCTCATCGGAAAAGAGTTTGCGGCGTTTCTGTACATTGCCGTAGTGACGCTCTTTATTGCGTTCGTACCAGTCGCGGTGAATCAGTTTGATGCAGGCGCGGCACTGCACCTGAAGACCGTCGGGGCGCGTCCTGTTCTTTCCGAACTCCGCTTCGTCTTTGTCCTGGCTGCAGCGTGGGCAATGTTTCATGGCAATAGAAAAAGGCCGCTTGGAATGTCTGTTCCAAGCGGCCTCTCAACCTTATCACTCTCTTGTACGGGGATGACGAGACTTGAACTCGCGGCTTCCTGCGTGACAGGCAGGCACTCTGACCACTGAGCTACACCCCCAGTTCAGGCGAACTGTCCACCA
>JAYTGR010000704.1:0-10515 GCA_043733205.1 Chthonomonadaceae bacterium | reverse complement strand
CGCGCGGAATGTCCTGTTCGAAACTCTTGGAGCGCCAGTCCGGGGCGATGAGAAACAGCACATACCCGTCCTCTACCGCCTTGGTGAGAACCTGCCCGCCGCCGAGGCTGTTGCCGATCCGGTGCGGGCCGGCAACGAGGGGCACGTACCAGCAGAGCGTCTGCACGGCCACCTCGTTGTCGAAGATGCATTTGCCCTGCGGATCGAAGTATCCTCCGCCACGCTGGAAGAGACAGGTCTCCAAATTGTCCGTGCTGCTGTCGGAGAGCTCGATCATATACCGTTCATTGAGCTTCGTCAGCTTGTGGCCCACACGGATGAAGTCGTCCCAGGTCTGAATCTTACTGACATCGATGCCGGCGGCTTCCACCAGATCGCGGCGGTAAGCGAGCTGAACCGGATGCACGTCGTGCGGCAGCCCAAAGATGCGGCCGCGATTCGTATAAGGCGCAAACCGGGCATGAACCATCTTATCCCAGAGGCCGGTTTCGTGGATGCGGTCGGTCAGATCCGCGAAGCCGACATCCTTCAGTGGGCCGCGAAAGAACGTGCCCGACGAGCTGATTTCGATTTCGACCATATCCGGTACATCCAGATCGGCCAGAAACGAGTTCTGCAGCCGCGCCGCGAGGCCATCGTTCGACACGAGCTGCATGTCCACCTGAACACCAGGATGCGCCGCCTCAAAGGCCGGCAGCGCCTTCCGATAGGCCTCGTAGTGCGGTTTGGCGAAAACCCAGAACGTAAGCTTCTGCGTGCCGGGCGGCGTCCGCCTGCCCGCCGCAGTAATTGTGTTCCAGCCGATCCAGCTGCCCGAAAGGAGAGCGAGGATCAGGAAGCTCAGGGCCGCTTTGCCATAAGGGAAGAAACGCATCGCACTCTCCGCAGCGACGAATAGGCATCAATGGTCAATTCGTGGCAGCAGCCATGCACGGGGTGTGCAAAAGCCACTCGTCGCTATTTCGTATTAGCAATAGTATACCCTCTACCTCTGAATTCCAGGCTCGAACAAGTATCTCAAGAAAAGTCAGAGACGGCTGCGCTCATTGTAGATCCGGGAGATACAGAGGTGTCAAACGCCGTTAAGAATTGAGCCACTACGCGCCGTTTAAAAGTGAGCCACTTCGCACGGTTTGCACAGCAGCGAGATGGAACATTCCCGACGTGCTGTTTTATCACCTGTTTTACCTCCATGATGGTCAAGTGTTCGAACCTATTACGTTTTCGCTTCTCAATCGTGACAATATTTTTCTTTGTGTCGCAAATGTCGTGATATCCTTTTTGGCGAAGCGACTGTTTTTTTCTCCTGAGCGCTTACACGCTCTCAGGCGGCTGGTGAGTTGAGCGAGAGCGACGCGCTCGATGCGCTGATGTTGCTGCGCGACAGTTCGCTGAGCCGACAGCCGAACAAAATATACGACGTTGACATCGTCATTATGAATGTTGTATAGTGTGCTACGTCGTGGTAGCATAATGCTGTTTCGCAGCAGCAAGTTGTATCGAGGCTCCCTGGGAAGCGTGTTGGCAGTGGAGCATTGACCTGGCCGGCAAAATCATCGGCAGCGGCTCTATGGCGGATACCATGACGGGATCGGGAAAGGCGCTGGATCTATAGAAAGGTATCTTCCCATGAAGAGTTCTCGCTCAAATCGCAAATTACCCCTCGGTTCCCTCACGGTGATGCTCGCTGCCACGGGCGCTGCGGCGCAGGTCGCCAATGCCCCGGCTTTGAAGGACGCCTACAAAGATCACTTTCAAGTTGGCGTGGCCATCAATCGTACCATTGCCACGGGGGAAGCCGGCGGCAATCGGACTCCGGAACTGGTGAAGAAAGACATTGCTCTGACAAAAGAGCAGTTCAGCCAGATCTCCCCGGAAAATGATTTGAAATGGGAGAGTATTCATCCGCGTGAGGGTGCGGACGGCTATAATTTTGGCCCGGCCGATGCCTACGTGGAGTTCGGCATGAAAAACCATATGTTGATCGTAGGGCATACGCTCGTCTGGCATGGCCAGACCCCCCGCTGGGTATTCGCCGGAACGACGCCGCCGGCCGACACCGCCAAAACTCCTGCCCAGGCGCCTCCTCCTGCAAATGGAGCGGGAGCAAATCCGGGCGGAGGTCGGTTTGGCCGCGGATTCGGCGGCTTCGATATCAATGGGCCGCACGCCACACGCGAGGAACTGCTCCAGAGGATGCGCGAGCACATTCACACGGTCGTCGGCCGATACAAAGGCAAAATCAAAGTCTGGGATGTGGTGAACGAGGCCATCTCCGATGGCGGTCCGAACACTTTGCGGACTTCGCCCTGGGAGCAGATCATCGGGCCGGACTTCATCGCCAAAGCCTTTGAATACGCCCACGAAGCCGATCCAGATGCGATCCTTCGTTACAACGACTACGGTTTGGAAAACCCGGCCAAACGCCAGAAACTCATCGCCATGATCAAGGAGCTGCAGGCGAAGAAGGTTCCGGTGATGGCCATAGGCACGCAGACTCATGTCAGTGTCTCCTCGCCCAGTTTTGACGACGAAGACCGGACGTTGACGGAACTGGAAACTTTGGGTCTGCCCATCCACATTACGGAACTCGACGTAAACGGCGCGCAGGGCGGGCAGCGCAATAACGGCGCGGACGTCGCCAGCAATGCGGCGACCACTCAGGGCGGCCTGGTGGACGACGCGAATCAGCGCCTCGCCACTCAGTATGCCAATCTCTTCAAAGTGTTCCTCAAGCACAAGTCGGTGAAAGTCGTCACACTGTGGGGTATCAACGACGGTGTCTCCTGGCGTGCGAACGGCAAACCGCTGTTGTTCGACAGCAGCGACCAGCCAAAACCGGCCTTTGACGCGGTGATCCGAGCTGCCAGCGGCAGTTCGCCCAACTCGAAATAGCGATTCGACTGGAACAAGACATTAAGAAACACGGAAGGTCCATGCCAGAAGAACACGAAAATAAAAAAACGGCTTCCGTGCGTACGGCCCATCCGACGATCGCGACCATTGCCGCCCAGATGGGACTTTCGCGGGCAACGGTCACGCATGTTCTGAACGGCCGTGCGACGGAGCAGCGCATCAAGCCCGAGACCCAGGAGCTTGTCATGAAGGTCGCTCACGAGATTGGCTATCGCGCCAACGCCGCCGCACGCGCCGTCCGCGCAGGGCGCTTTGGAAACATCGCGCTCGTTCAATCGCTGTACGGGCAGTATCTGCCCAATGAACTGCTGCAAGGATTGACGAAGGCCATTGCGGCCAGAGATATACGCTTCGTATTGACGCAGGCATCGGACACGGTGATCGACGACGAAACGTACCTTCCGCATACAATACGCGAACTCTCCGTCGATGGCGTGATCATCAATCGCCATCTCGGCTTTTCAGAGGCCTACCTGGCGCATATTCAGCGGCTGGGCATTCCCGCCGTTTTCCTGAATGTAAAGCAGGAGTTCGACTGCGTTCACCCCGATGATCTTACCGGCGGACGGATAGCGACCGAGCTCCTTCTGCAGATGGGACACGAGCGTATCGCCTATGTGGATACAGACGAACCGGAAAACCGGCACTACAGCAAGCAGGACCGCCGCGCGGGCTATGAGCAGGCGATGCAGAGCGCAGGAAGGATCCCGCAGATTTCACTGCTCCCGGGGGCCTGCTCGCTGCTGGGAAAAGCGGACGCCGCCCCGCGTATCGAGGCAGCAAAGCTCTTTCTGATGGCGGCAAATAGACCGACTGCTATCGTCGCCTACGAGATCGCTGAGGCGATGGCTGTGGTGCATGCAGCCCATATCCTTGGAATGCGCATCCCGCAAGATCTCTCCATCGTTCAGTTCCACCACCGAATCGATCTGCGCTATTTCATGCCGATCCAGACCGTCAGCAATGCGATGCGAGAGGTGGGCACGGCAGCGGTCGAGATGCTGCTCGAAAAGATCGATCAGCCGCAAACGCCGCTGCCAGTCCGGGTAGTTCCTGTAAAAATGCTGGAGGGCGCCACCTGTATGCCTCTCCGCGCCTAATCTCCCTCGTTTCGAGATCAAATCGTGCTTCTCTATGGAAAGGAGTTCCTCCCATGCGTGTCGTCATCTTCCTGATGGCGCTGTTGTCATTGGCCAGAGCAGGCCAGACGCAGCCGCAAGCGATCACGGGCAGTGTGCCTGCGCCCACGAATATCGGAGGCGCGGAGTATCCGCGCGTCACGCCGGACCTGCGTGTCATCTTCCGCGCAAAGGCTCCGGATGCGCAAAAGATAGAGTTCAATCTCGGCAAGCGCTACGCCGCAGAGAAGGACGCGCAGGGCTTCTGGACGGCGACGACCGATCCCCAGGCGCCCGGCTTCCACTACTACTGGCTGGTAATCGACGGGGTTCAGGTAAACGATCCGGGCAGTGAGACGTTCTACGGTACCGGGAAACAGACGAGCGGAATCGAAGTGCCTGAGAAGGGCGTGGACTACTACCTTCCCAAGGATGTCCCGCATGGCGACGTGCGCGAGCGCTGGTATCACTCCAGCACCACCGGCGAATGGCGGCGCATCTACATGTACACCCCGCCTCGATACGACACCGACCGGGATACGCGTTATCCGGTTCTTTACCTCCAACACGGAGCCGGTGAGGACGAGCGCGGGTGGTCGAATCAGGGACACGTCGCATTCATTATGGACAACCTGATCGCTGAGAAGAAGGCGCGGCCCATGCTGGTCGTGATGGAGCGCGGATACGCCGCCAAACCGGGAGACACCCCCGGCGCGCCCAACGGAGCGCAGCCCGGCGGCCCGCCAACCGTCAGCCGCCTCTTCCAGGCGTTCGACGAGGTGGAGACCAAAGATCTCGTTCCATACATCGACACGAACTTCCGAACCCTCGCGGATCGGGACCACCGTGCGCTCGCCGGGCTGTCCATGGGAGGCATGCAGTCCTATATCATCGGCCTGAACCATCTGGACCTGTTCTCCTACATCGGAGGATTCAGCGGTGCGGGAGGCGGGTTCGGCGGCGGAGCGTTCGATCCGAAGACGGCGCACAATGGAGTGATGGCGGATAACGACGCTTTCAACAAGCGTGTACATCTCCTCTTCCTAAGCATCGGCACCGCTGAGCCGCAGCGTATGCAGGACAGCGTGCGCGGCTACCATGACAACCTCACGAAGGCGGGCATCAAGACGGCATTCTACGAATCTCCCGGCACTTCGCATGAGTGGCTGACCTGGAGACGCAGTCTGCACGAGTTCGCGCCGATGCTGTTCCGCGAGCAGAGCGCCGGCCAGAACGCCGGGAATGGCCCGCTCCAGCGCGCCGGAGGCCAGGGAGCGCCAATTGTGCTGAATGCGGACGATGTGCAGGTCTATCCGGAGCCCGCCGCCGGCATCGACGCCAATCGCGCGGAGGTTCCGCACGGCAAGCTGGAGACGATCGAGTACGACTCGAAGAGCGTAGGAACCCGTCGCAAGATGCAGGTCTATACGCCGCCCGGCTACTCTCCGGATAAGAAGTACCCGGTGCTCTATCTCCTGCACGGCATCGGCGGCGACGAGACGGAGTGGACGCGCTTCGCCGCGCCCAACCTCCTCATGGACAACCTGCTGGCGGAGGGAAAGGCCGTGCCGATGATCCTCGTTTTGCCGAACGGCCGCGCCCAGAAGAACGACAGGGCCGAAGGCAACGTCTACGCTACAGCGCCTGCCTTCGCCGCGTTCGAACAGGACCTGCTGCAGGATGTCATCCCAGCCATCGAGAAGCGCTGCTCCGTACAGGCGGACCAAGAGCATCGTGGGGTCGCCGGGCTTTCGATGGGCGGCGGTCAGTCCCTCAACTTCGGACTGGCGCATATGGATACCTTCGCATGGGTCGGAGGCTTCTCGTCTGCGCCGAACACGAAATCTCCGGCGCAGCTGGTGCCGAACCCGGCCGCAGCGCGGGAAAAGCTGAAGCTGCTCTGGGTCTCCTGCGGCAGTAAGGACGGGCTCCTCCGAATCAGCCAGGGAGTGCATGCCTACCTAAAAGAGCAGAACGTTCCACATGTCTGGAATGTGGACGCCCACGCGCACGATCCCACCGAGTGGAGGAACAACCTCTACTATTTCCTCCAGCAGGTGTTCTCAGAGAAACCAAAAGTAACGCAGTGAGAGACAAGCCAAAAACCATGAAGCAAAACGTTCTGACCCTAATTTTGATCCTGCCGGCGTTGGTGGCATCCCTCGCGCACGCGTCGGCGCAGAATGCCACCCTTACCATTGAAGCGGACCAAGCGGGGGCAAAAATGAGTCCGATGCATTACGGGCTCATGACCGAGGAGATCAACTACAGTTACGATGGCGGTCTGTACGCCGAACTGGTGCGGAATCGCGCCTTCCTCGATAATCCGCAGACGCCGGTAAGCTGGTCGGTCGTTCAGGGAGACGGCTCCGCAGCCGCTATCACGCTCGACCGGAGCCAGTCGCTAAACGCGGTCCTGACCGCCAGTCTGCGGATCGATGTCACTGCTGCCTCACCAAAAACGCCTGCCGGGGCCGCCAACAGTGGTTACTGGGGCATCCCGGTAAAACCCAACACCCTCTATCACGCCTCCTTCTATGCGAAGCCGGCGGCAAATTACAAGGGCACCCTCTCCGTCGCCATCGAGAGCGCCGATGGCGACACCGTTTATGCCAGGGCCACCGTGCCGCACATCGCCGCCGACTGGAAGCAGTACACGCTCACCCTGCGGACAGGCAAGGTCATCCCCACCTCCAATACGCGCCTCACCCTGACGATGGATCGCCCTGGAACGGTCTGGCTGAGTCTTGTCTCCCTCTTTCCGCCCACATGGAAAAACCGTACCAACGGTTTTCGACCGGATCTGATGCAGATGCTGGTCGATATGAAACCGGCCTTCCTGCGCTTTCCGGGCGGCAACTATCTCGAGGGCAGCACGATCGCGACGCGTTTCGACTGGAAAAAAACCATAGGCCCACTGGCTCAGCGTCCCGGTCATCCCGGTCCCTGGGGTTACCGCTCGACCGACGGAATGGGACTGCTCGAGTTCCTCTACTGGTGCGAGGATATGAGAGCGGAACCGGTGCTCGCCGTCTATGCCGGATACTCGTTGCGCGGCGACTATGTCAAGCCCGGCTCCGATCTCGAACCCTATCTCCAGGATGCGCTGGACGAGATCGAATACGTCACCGGCTCCACGCAAACGAAATGGGGGGCGCAGCGCGCGAAGGACGGCCATTCCGCACCGTTCAAACTCCATTATGTCGAGGTGGGCAACGAGGATTTCTTCGATAAATCCGGCAGTTATGACGGCCGTTTCGCGCAGTTCTACGATGCCCTCAAAAAGACGTATCCGGCGCTCAAAGTGGTTTCCACAGTCGGCAACGAGCAGCCGGCGGAGAAGAGGGTCCATAGTCGAACCCCGGACGTGCTCGACGAGCACTACTATCGCACCACCGACACTTTTCTGCAGATGTCACCGGCGCACTACGAACCTTACGACCGTAAAGGTCCTGAGATCTTCGTAGGGGAGTGGGCCGCCCATGAGGAGATCGCGCCGTGGGATCCACGTTCAAGGTCCTTGCCGCCGACACCGAGCATGAAAGCTGCGCTGGGAGATGCCGCCTGGATGACAGCCATGGAGCGGAACGCGGACCTGATCACGATGCAGTGCTATGCGCCTCTGCTCGTCAACGTCAACCCAGGCGGGCGACAGTGGCGGCCCAACCTGATCGGGTACGATACCCTCCGGTCCTTTGGCTCGCCGAGTTACTATACCATTCAGATGTTTAGCCGCAATCATGGCGACACCCTCCTGAAGACCACCATGACGGGCGCGCCGCTCTTGAGTTCGGCAACAAAGGACAGCAAGACGGGCGCAATTTTCATCAAATATGTGAATCCGCAATCGTCTTCGCAGACGGTGAGGATCGAACTCAAGGGTATTCGTTCGGTCGCGCCCACAGGCATGGTGCTTCAGATCGCCGCCGACCCGGCGGCGACAAACGCTATCGACGATCCAACAAAAGTCGTGCCCATACCGGGGCGGGTGAATGGGATCGGACTTTCGTTCCCGTACACCTTTCCGCCCAACTCGATCACGGTCCTTCGATTGGACGCACGATGACGGTGGGCAGAGGACGGCGAGCAGAGAAAGTGGAGCCGCAGGAAGATGAAGATGGTGATACCGATTTTAATGGCCGTCGCCCTGTTCGCAGGGTGGTGCGCTGCAAGCGCCCGGTTCGAACAGGACGCGCCGGGCCAGCACGGGGCGAGGAACCCGATCCTCTGGGCCGATGTTCCGGACTGTGCTCTCATTCGCGTAGGTGACACCTATTATATGAGCAGCACCACGATGCACCTGAGTCCGGGGCTGCCGATCATGAAATCGAAAGACCTCGTGAATTGGCGTATCGTCGGGTATGCCTGCGATACTCTCGGCGATAACGACGCGCTCACGCTGCAAAATGGGAAGAATGCATACGGGGCAGGCTCCTGGGCCAGCAGTCTGCGCTGCCACAATGGCACCTTCTATGTCTCCACTTTCTCCAGCACCACCGGCAAAACGCATGTCTACAGCACCAGAGACATTGAAAAAGGCCCGTGGAAGGAGGCGTCGTTTCGGCCTGCCCTGCACGACCACTCTCTGTTTTTTGACGACGATGGCCGCGTCTACATGGTCCACGGCAGTGGAAACGTGCATCTGACCGAACTGCTGCCGGACGCTTCGGCGATCAAGCCGGGCGGGCTGGATCAGGTGATTATTCGGGACGCCAGCCTGGTCGCCGGACCGAACATCGGCCTGCGGGCCGAAGGCTCACAGATGCAGAAGATCCACGGCAAGTACTACCTCTGCATGATCGTCTGGCCCCGGGGCGGGATGCGCACCCAACTGGTGTTTCGATCTGATCGGCTGACCGGACCCTACGAAGGCAAAGTGGCGCTGCAGGACGGCGGAGTGGCGCAGGGCGGGCTGATCGACACCCCGCATGGCGCGTGGTATGCGTTCCTGTTTCAGGATCATGGCGCGGTGGGCCGCACTCCTTTCCTGGTGCCTGTAACCTGGGAAGAGGGCTGGCCGGTCCTGGGAACGAACGGAAAACTGCCCACAACCTTGAATATTCCGGCCCCAGCGAGCGGGATACCGCCCATTGTGGCGTCGGATGAGTTCGACCGCAAACCCGGTGCATCCGCGCTGCCGCTGGTATGGCAGTGGAACCACAATCCCGACAATCGGTACTGGTCCGTCACCGAGCGTCCTGGCCATCTGCGGCTGACCGCCGGACGTGTCGACGCCGATTTTCTCTCGGCCCGCAATACGCTGACCCAGCGCACCTTCGGCCCGGAGTGCTCCGGCACGGTCTCCCTCGACGTAAGCCATATGAAAGACGGCGACTATGCCGGACTAGGCCTGCTGCAGAAGCGGTACGGATTTGTCGGCGTGAAAATAGCAGGCGACGTGAAGTCGCTGGTGATGGTGAGCGCGGAGACGGACTCTCCTGTGGAGGAGCAGAGCGTCCCCCTGACACAATCGACCGTCTGCCTCAAGGTGGAGTGCGACTTCCGGAACCGAGCAGACAAAGCCTCTTTTTACTACAGCCTTGACGGGCATAAGTGGACAGCTATCGGCAGGCCCCTGCAGATGGCCTATACCCTCCCGCACTTCATGGGCTACCGCTTCGCCCTGTTCCACTACGCCACCCAGACTGCCGGCGGCTCCGTCGATTTCGACTACTTCCGCGCAGGCAGCAAAGTAACCGGAGAGAATGGCCCGTTTTCGGAGTAAATAGAATATGGTAGATTTGCATCTCTGTCATCAAAAATGCCCCGCCAATCGGCGGGGCATTTTTGTCGAGTGCGAACGGAGATTAGTGGTTTATTTGGGCGACGCGGATGCGGTTCTGGGCGCGTTCGACGGCGAGGCGCAGATCTTCGGCGTCGATGGTGCTGCCGGGGACTTCGAGCAGCTGCCGCGCCTTGGCGGCGGCGGCCTTTGCGCGTTCGACGTCGATCTCCTCCGACAGCTCTGCGGTATCGGCGAGAATGATGACCTTGTCTTTATTGACCTGAAGGAAGCCGCCACTGGTGGCGATAAAGGCTTCCGAGCCGTCTGCCAGCGTCACCTTGATGAGGCCGGTCATGAGTTCGGTGAGCAGCGGCGCGTGCCCTGCCAGCACTCCGAGAGATCCTTCCACGCCGGGAGCGCGGATGGCCTGGACCTCTTCGGAGAACAGCAGACGCTCCGGCGTCACGAGTTCGAGCGGGAATGTTGCCATAAGATGCCTCCGGCCTAGCCGCCCATCGTCTTGGCTTTTTCCACGACGTCGTCGATGCTGCCGACGTTGTAGAAAGCCTGCTCCGGCAGATCGTCGTACTTGCCGCTGATCAGCTCCTGGAACGAGCGGATCGTGTCCTTGACCGGCACGTACTTACCGGGCAGGCCGGTGAACTGTTCGGCCACGCGGAACGGCTGCGACAGGAACTTTTCGATGCGGCGGGCACGGGAGACCATCAGTTTGTCTTCGTCGGAGAGTTCGTCGAT
>JAYTGR010000703.1:0-1264 GCA_043733205.1 Chthonomonadaceae bacterium | reverse complement strand
CAATAACCTTCTCTGATTGCGCACAGATAGGAAAAAGCGATGAGCGGCTGGAGCATCTGGTTCAAGCGGAAATTCCGGGGCATCGAGAGCCAGGCAATGCGTGACTGTAAGGAGGCGGATGCCGCGTATGCCTGTCAGGACTATGAGACCGCTCTGGCGCTTTACGAGGAAGGCCTGAAACGGTTTCGGGAGATCGAACGGTGGGACATGGTGCTGTTCCTGCGGCTGCAGATGGGGGACGTGGCCCGGCTGTCTGGAGACCATTCTACCGCCCGCATACATCTGGAACAGGCGGTCAGTCTGGCGCGGAATCAAAAACATACCTATCATCTGGAGGCCGCTCTTATTCGCCTGGCATCGGTGGCCACATATCAGGGAGAGATCGCTCTGGCGGAAAGGCTGTGTGCCGAATGCCTGCAGAAAGAGCATCCTCCGGAGAAAGCGCTCGAATATGCCGCTATTCAGAGCCTTCTCGGTGCAATCAGCAGGACCATACCGGCAGGACTGGTGCACTACAAATGCGCTCTGGCGATATATCGGGAACAGGAGCACCAGGAGGGGATCCAGAGCTGCTTATGCGACCTGGGGCACTGCACCGGGCCAGGGCAGGACAACAGCCAGCAGCGCGTCTGCCTGCAGGAGTGCCTGGAGTTGTGTGAGACACGCGAAGACGAGAGAATCCGCTCCTATGTTCTGAACAACCTGGGTAATATCGAACGCTTCGAGGGCCGTCTCGACAGGGCGATAGCACTGTATCGCGACAGCCTGAATATCAAGCAGCGGATCGGAGACGAGTGGGCAATCGCTTATACGATCGAGGGGTGTGCGGGCATTGCCGTAACACAGGGTCAGGGCGCAAAAGCGGCCGGACTACTGGGCAAGGCCGCGGAGATCCGCCGCCGCCTGGGCGCACCACTGGAGCCGCGTAAACAGCCGGAATATGAGGCCATTCTCGCGCAGGTCCGGGAGATGCTGACCGCCGCAGATTTCGAACTGGCCTGGGAGGAGGGCGCAAGGCTCTCCTTGACTCAGACCGTTGCGAAAGCCACCTCGGAGCCGATATGATCCCAGCCAGCGCACTTACATCCGCTTTGACTGCGAAGATCAAAGGCATTGTCAGCAGAACACGCGACCCGCAGGAGGCTGCTGCGAAAATCGCCACTAAGGTTTGGTGAGTTCCTTGATGGTGCTGTCTAAAGAGCCTTTGAAACCGTCATTCTTTTCCATAGCCGCCGAGGGATGCGCCTGCAGCGCCTGCAGCGCG
>JAYTGR010000702.1:0-3965 GCA_043733205.1 Chthonomonadaceae bacterium | reverse complement strand
CGGACAGTCCGCGCACGGCCGGAACCGGCTCCTCGCGGCCCTATACGGGCGGGCGCGCCGGCTATAACGGTTTCGGCCGCACCGCTCCCGAGGACGCTCCCGAAACGCCTCCTCCCCACTCCGCTTCGACAGCGCAGCAGTCCGCGCGCAGACCGGCAGCCCAGCGGGAGACGGCGTCGAAAGGCGCGACGGTCAACAGCCTGCTCTCCGAAGCGCAGCTGGCCTTCGTCAACCGGCGCTACCGCGAGGCGGAGGCGCTCTGTGGGAAGGCGCTGGAGATGGACCGGCGCAGCGCCACCGTCTACGAACTGCTCGGGGACATCTATGCCCGCAAAGGTCAGAACGAGAGCGCGGCCACGGCCTACTCTTACGCCATACAGTTCAATCCGTACAACTACAGCATTCACAGTAAGCTGGACCGGATCATGGGCCGGTCGGAGAGCCACGCAGTTGGCCCGACGGTCACGCGCCCGGTCGCCGTTCCACGGCCGGGCTGGGGCGGACTGGCGGATACCCATCGCGATCTCTCCCTCATGCTGTTTTCGATCCTGCTGTCGCTGGCGTTTGCAGGACTGCTGTTCGCATTCCATCTCAATCCGGGGGAGGCGATGGCGCGCGGCCTGCCCTGGCTGACGCTGCTCTCGCCCAATATGCTCGTGACCGCAGCTCTGGACGGCCTGATCGCGGGCATTCTGCTGGCTTTCTATGGCGGCATGCGTCCGGTCTCCGAGGAGCTGGTGCGGCATGAAGGCGCCCAGAAAGGACCGGAGGTCAAGCGCTCCGGTCCGATCTCTCTGGTCGTGCTGCTGGGCCTGTTTTCTGTCGTGCTCTTCTATCTGTCGGCGGCCGTCTTCGTCGGGATCGGACTGATCTACGGCAGGCTGTCGGCCTCGCTGCTGCGGGCCTACCTCGCCGCAGGCGTTCTGGTGGGGCTGTTCAGTTTCGTCGCGTCGGATGCCAATGAGCGCTTCGGCATCGTGCCGGTCGCAGTCTTCGCCGGAAACGTACTCTTTCCCGCTATTCTGGTCGGGTGGTCGATAGGCGACAGCATCCGCCTGCGCGGCCGCCGTGCCTAACCCCGCCCGGCCCTGCCTGCAGGCGGAGAGGATGGGAGGGGCTGGGCAGGGAAAAGCCCCTCTCCTAAAGTGAGGAGAGGGGCTGAATTCAGATCCGTGGCTGCTAGGATGCAGGCGGGGCAGACATCGTGATCGGCTGCGCGCATAGTCGGGCGAAACGCAGGCGGCGGTGCGATTGGCATCCGACCTGGCGTTCGCTGGTACAGTCGGTCGGGGCAATGGTCCTGCCGTCAGGACCCATTTTCCCGGCATTTAGCATGCAGGTATGCGAACCGGAGTTCGCGCCGCTGTCGCTGGCTTCGGGGCGCAACGAGGCAGAGGTAAGCGGGCTCGCCTGGCAGAATGCACAGGGCCGGCCAGCAGCTTCAGATGTGTGGTACAGGGTGAGATTCGACATTCCAGTATACTCCTAGAGCTGTAGGTCGATTCCCTCTTCGGAACCGTGTATGGTAACATCTGCTTACTATGCAATAACTGTGCCAAGCCGGTAATTTTGCACCGGGTGTGGAAAATATAACATCTCTGGGTATAGATGCAGCGCAGTGAGGAGGATCCTGGTGGCGATAGATACAGGCAAAACATTCGATACCGTGCCGCTCTTCGATCCGGAGGTGAGCAACTTGGTGCGTGCTCCGCTCGACGATGGACCCGGCTGGTGGGCGGGCGCTCCGGGAGCGACTTTCGACTCCTTCAGCAACACCTTCTATTTGGTCTATCGGCAGCGCCAGCCGCGCGAACTGGGGCGCGGCGTCGAGCTGCGCATCGCCGCCAGTGACAACGGCATCGCTTTTACCGACATCTGGGCGCTGCCGAAGACGTCGCTGGACGCGCTCTCCGTCGAAAGGGCCTCGCTGATACGCGGCCTGGACGGACGCTGGCTGCTCTATCTCTGTTATGTCTATCCTGGAGACGGCCGCTGGCGTGTCGGCCTCGTCGAAGCGGACGAACCGGACCATTTCGACGTCACGACGATGACCACTCTGCTGATCCCGGAAGATTTCGGGGCTGTCCGCATGAAGGATCCGAATGTTTTCCTGATTGGGCGAATGACCTATCTGCTCGTCACCTATGCCACCGAAGAAGCGGCCCCGAGCGGACAGCCCTTCTACCGCACCGGAGTCGCCATGAGCGGCGATGGGCGGCGTTTTCAGTGGATGGGCGACGCGACGCCGATCACGAACTATCCCGTGCTCCCGGCCGCCGCACCTGCCTGGGACGGTCACTGTCGGCGTATCGGGGCCATGATCCCTCTGGAGACGGGCGGCTGGCTCGCCTTCTACGACGGCAGCGCCTCCGCCGCCGAGAACTACGAAGAGCGCACCGGCATCGCTCAGACCTTCGATCTGCGCACCTTCTACTCGCTGACCCCCGACCATCCCGCCCTCTTCTCTCGCCATGCCACCGGCTGTCTGCGCTTCGTGGATGTCGTCCCAGTCGGACGCGAACTCTTCTACTACTACGAAATTGCCCGCGCCGACGGCGCACACGAACTCCGTGTAAGCGTCGTAGAACGGCCCTGAGATGGTCCTGAGAAAACCGGCGCCTGCCCTGCCTGCTGGAGCAGGAGGGGCAGCAATGGCCTGTTATAGTGTAAAATCGTTTCGGAATCTGTCAACGCCTCGGCAGGAAAGGCTCAGCCTACGATGAAGATCTTCATAACGGGTGCACGCGGTAACTTCGCCACCGCCCTGATTCATGAACTTGCCCTTGAAAAACACGAACTGGTTCTCTACGATCTTGAACCGATGACCGCCCCAGACGGCGGCATCAGTGTACAGGCGGACATTCGTGACGCAGGCGCACTCGTTCACGCGATGCGCGGCTGCGAGGCCGTGGTTCACTCCGTTGCACTGCACGGCAACTCCGCCGACGCCCGCAACCAGGACGACTACTACAGCATCAACGTCACTGGCACCCACAACGTCCTGCGTGCCATGCTGCTCAACGATGTACGGGCGCTGGTCTTCTCTTCCAGCGAGGTCGTCTACGGCAGCGGTATGCGGGAACGCCGTGTCATGAACGAGGAGACGCCCTGCATTCCCACCCATATCTACCCGATGACCAAAGTACTGGGCGAGGAGATGTGTCGGTTCTATGCGCGGGAACATGCTATGAACATCGCCATTCTGCGCTACGGCTGCTTTATTCCTGCCGACTGGAAGACTGCCGGCCTCGGCCGCCTGACGAACTGGGTGGATCGCGAAGATGTCGCGCAGGCCAACCAGCTTGCCCTTGGGGCGGTCGTCGCCGAAGCTTTCTCCTGCGAAGAGTTCCTCATTCACTGCACCAAGCCGTTCGTCGATGAGGACTGGCCTGAACTCGAAACCGACGCGAAAAAGGTGCTTGACCGTTACTATCCCGGTGCGACGGAACTGCTGCACGAACATGGCCTCAGTATCCCGCACATCCACACCCGCTACGACATCACCAAAGCCGTCACCGTTCTCGGATACGATCCTCAGCACAACTTCGAGCAGTTCCTGTACCGCCTGCGCCACGAGCCCGATCCGCCCCTGCCCTTCACGCTTTCCGAGTGATACCTCCTCCTTCGTACGGAGGAGGAGGCCCTTCGCCCCTCCTTCATAAGGAGGGGCAGGGGGAGGTTTTTCACGCTTTCGGGGAAGGAGGCGTCGTGATCATCGTGATGCCGCCGCCCATCGTGCCGGCGCCGATCACTGCGGCCTTTTCGATCTTGCGGGTCGGGGTGTCGTCCGGCACATCCGGGATCTTGCTGGTCTGGCGCTCGGCGAAGAACATGTGGCGCAGGGCTTTCGATTCGTTGCCTTCCACCAGGCCGGCGAAGCGGCGGCGCTCTTCCTTGCGGCCCTCGTCGAACGGCAGGTTCACCGCGGCTTCGACGCAGGCGACGATCTCGAGCGGCGCGGGATA
>JAYTGR010000701.1:0-1269 GCA_043733205.1 Chthonomonadaceae bacterium | reverse complement strand
ACTGCGGGCAGTGCTTTTTCGGCAGCCTCCCGTTATTCATCGGATTTTCTATTCGCAGCACCAGGCATCGTGTGTTCATCGGCATCTCTATGGCTCTGCTTCTCGCGATGCTGCTGCTGAGTATCGTATTTCTGAGCAGACCTTTGCAGAATGGCGGCCAGCCGGTAATACAGCCAGCCGGTAATACAGCCTGCCGACGCAGTACAGCCTGCGAAGGCAGTGCAGACTGCCGGTGTTATTCCGGCCAGCGTCAATGTCGGTGTGGCGGAGATCCCGGATGTTTCCGGTTTCCAGCAGGTGGTGGCCTTGAGCGACGCTCACGGCATGTTCGACAATCTCATCCATCTTCTCGCCGTCTGCAAACTTGTCACGCCGGACGGCCACTGGCTCGCCAGCCGTACGCTGCTGATCGTGGTCGGCGACTCCATCGATAAGGAGCCTCGCAGCCTGGATATTCTCGACTTGTGGCGCACTTTGAGCCTGGAAGCGCCGCACAACGGCAGCCGGATCGTCGTGCTGCTGGGCAACCACGAAGCCGAGTTCCTGGCTGATCCCACCAACAAAAAGGCCGCCCCTTTGCGGGACGAACTGCAGGCGAAGGGATCGGACGTCAGCAGTCTCCTCGATCCCGCAGGCCCACGGGGTCATTTCCTGCGATCCATGCCCGTGGCCGCCCGCGTCGGCAGGCGCTGGCTTTTCTGTCATGCCGGCTGGATTCCCCAAATGCCCTATGCCGATTTTGTCGGCAGGGCGGAGTCCGTGCTCCGTGCCGCGGACTACAGCAGCGATTTTCTCATCGCAGACGATTCGATCCTCGAAAAGCGTGCCGGCAGCGACGGGGGCAAGTGGTGGGAAAACGCAGCCGATGTACAGGATCTGAAAGATCGTCTCACACAGGCCGGCCTCTACGGAGTCGTTTTTGGGCACCAGCCTGCCGCCTTCGGCCTCCTCGGAGCCATCGGCCCGTACGAAACGAAGGACGCCCGCCTCATCAAAATCGACAGTGGAATGGCCCCGGATGCCGGAGCCCATCCCGGGCATCTGCTGCAGTTCACAGCGCCGGACGAACTGACTCAAGACAGACGCCCTGCGCATATCTTCTCCTCCGGTTTCGATGACGGCCATCCGGAACTCCGCACCAAAGCTCTCTGACCCCACGGCCCCTGCGCCGCTCACTCCCTCGGTAAAAACCCAGACAATACGCGCTTCCGCAGGGCCTCCTTTCGCAGGGAGACAGCCTCGCACGAAAACTGCGAAAAACTGGAACAG
>JAYTGR010000700.1:0-1269 GCA_043733205.1 Chthonomonadaceae bacterium | reverse complement strand
ACGGCGGCATCGGGACATCCCCGTCCGGCGCGCTCGGCGGCTGGGCTCCCGGCAATATGCCGCGCCTGCTGCCCGACGGTGTCGGGACGCTCCTGCCGAAAGGCGACGATGTCGTTCTCCAGGTCCATTATCATCGCAGCGGCAAGCCGGAAACCGACCAGACCCGGATCGGAATCTACTTCTGCAAAAAGCCGGTCGATAAGCGCATGCGCATCATGCCGGTCGTGGGTCTGCTCGCGATCCCGGCCGGGAACGCCCACTACGAGGTCAAGGGCTTTCCCATGCCTTTCCGCAGCGATGCGACCATTCTGGGCGTCATGCCTCACATGCACCTGCTCGGCAAAGATATGACCGTCACGGCCACCCTGCCCGATGCCGCCGTCAAAACCCTGGTCCATGTGCCGAACTACGACTTCAACTGGCAGACGACCTACATGTACAAAGATCCGATCAAGGTGCCGCAGGGCACCCGACTCGGCCTGACGGCGCACTACGACAACTCCTCCAGCAATCCGCGCAATCCCAACAGACCGCCCAAGCCGGTCCGATGGGGCGAACAGACGACCGACGAAATGTGCATCGCCTTCGTCTACTACACACTCGACAAAGAGCAGCTGACGAAAGGCATCGCGGCCGACGGCGGGCGCGAGTTTGGGCGGCGCCAACGCCAGGGCGCAGGCCTGGGACAGGGGGCTCTCCTCCGCCGTCTCAAGCAGCAGATCGCCCCCTGAAACCCCGCTCCCAGCAGGAGAGGGGTCGGAAATCGCAGATCGGAAATCCGCCCCCTCTCCGCTGGAAGGCCAGTTCTGTTTCTGGCATGATCGGCGAAGTTGTGCTACAATAAGACAGCGAAACGTTCGCGCTTCGCCTTCCGTATAGAAAAGCGTAGTACCTTGACAACAGAAAAGAGGAATGAACATGGACAGACCCGTTCGGGTGAGTCTGGATTTTCCTCGCAGCGGTCAAAAATTGGATGTCTTCGTGACGATACCCGTCAAGCTGCGCCCAGAAGATGCCGTTCGCGAAGGCAGATCTCACCAAGATACAGCGTCTTATGCTGTGGTATACAACAGTACCGCCCCCCTTGAACCGTTCGCGACCGCCGCCTGATTCCCCGCTGCTCTGGCAGCGTCGAATGCCATTCTATTTCATAATATCCCTGGCGGATGCGACTAACACAGAGACCGTTCGGAAGCTTATTTCCCCTGCTTCCGAACGGTCTCTTTCCATTTTAGACCTTGTCGGACCTTTCACACAGGCTTCATCTTC
>JAYTGR010000699.1:0-1272 GCA_043733205.1 Chthonomonadaceae bacterium | reverse complement strand
CGGGAGATGCTATTAGGACGCCGACCCCCAGCGCTTTGTTCCGCTGTTTTGCCGTGATTTGAAAACTTTTTTCAGACGCCGAGCCCCTCCACATAGGCGACGGCTTTTTCCCAGGCTTCCATCGCTTCGTTGAGGGCGTTCTGGACGCCGCCATGCTCCTGCGAGAGCGCCACGAGATTGTCGGAGGGCTGGGGATTGGAGAGCACGTCTTCGATCCGGCGCAGTCGCTGCTCCAGTGTCTCGATCTTCTGCTCGGCGGCGGCGACCTGATTGCGCGCCCTCTGCCGCTCCTTCGACATCTGATGCGCGTTCATCCCCGCCGGAATCGCGACGGCAGCGGGGCGCTGGGCCAGCAGCGATTCGAGCGCGGCACTGCCGCCTTTCGGCGGGGCCGCTTCCGGCTGGCGGCTTGACAGCACTGGCACCATCGCTCCCGTGCGGGCCTGAGATGCCTTCTTGGCACGGTAGGCGCGATAGGGGCCGTCGAAAATAGTGATATGACCGTCCGCGACTTCCAGCGTGTGAGTGGTCACCTGATCGAGCAGATAGCGGTCGTGGGAGACCAGCAGCAGGGTGCCGTCGTACTCCCGCAGCATCCGGCCCAGCGCCTCCCGCGACTCGATGTCGAGGTGGTTGGTCGGTTCGTCCAGAATCAGCAGGTTGGGTTTCAGCCAGGTCAGCTGCGCCAGAACCAGCTTGTTCTTCTCCCCGCCGGAGAGCAGACGCACAGGCCGAAACACATCGTCCCCGGTCAGCAGGAAGCGGCCCAGATGGGTCCGCGCCGCGACTGGCTCCATATCGGCGACATCCATCATATTGTCGAGGACGCTCGCGTCCATGTCGAGGTCGCTGGTGTCCTGCGCAAAGTAGCCGACCGTGACGCTGGCTCCCAGCCGCGCCATCCCAGAGGTAGGCGGTTCGCGGTCGAGCAGGATTTTGATCAGCGTCGATTTCCCCGCGCCGTTCGGCCCGACGACCCCGATTCGCTCTCCGCGCCGCATCATCGCCGTCACACCTTCGAACAGGATCCGGCTGCCGAACCGCTTGCCCAGATTGTCCAGGATCACCACTTCGTTGCCGCTCAGCTGCGACGCCTTGACGCCCAGCTTGGCGCTTTTGCCTTTGGGGGCCACCCGCTCCGCCGCGCTGCCGTCGAGCTTCATGCTCAGGCCGTGCTGTTTGATCCGCTCCGCCCAGCGCATCCGCATGACGGCCTGGTTCTTTTTGGAGGGGGTGTTCTTCCACTTTTCGAAGAACTCCGTCAGACGCGCG
>JAYTGR010000698.1:0-3978 GCA_043733205.1 Chthonomonadaceae bacterium | reverse complement strand
TGTCTTTCAGGAACATAGCGCCGTTCGCGCACAGGCGGGCGCGCATCGCGGAGGCAATTTTAAGGTCGATATGTTCGAGCCCGACGCGCATGGAATCTCCCTCCGTGTGTTACGGAGCCTTCTCGTCTGCGGACTGGCGCGTCTGTGGTGTACTGCGCCTCTACTGCCCGCGCAGCGACATGACTTCTTCGACCGCCTGTTCGACGGAACGCGTCTGGCGGCTCATAGACGCTACCGTTTGGGCGATCTCCTGCGCGGCGACTTCCGTCTGCGGATCGGAGAGAATCTGCAGGCGCGCCATGGCGGAGAGCGCCGAGGAGAGCGTATGGACGATCGCCTCCTGCTGCGCGTTGAGCCGTTCCAGCCCTTGTGCAAAGGCGCGTGCATTCTCGATCCGCGTCGCGCACATCTGGAGGCTCTGCTGGATCATGCCGCGTGTGATGCCGTCCGTCACATTGTCCAGCCGTGTGCCGAGCGCCTGAAACTCCGTTTCCAGCTCGGAAATCGAGTGCTGGCCCAGCAGCGGCAGCAGCGTGGCCCTGCGGTTCTCCAGCTGGCGGCTGCTGGTCAGCAGATCGTTGAGCTGGCGCAGCGTCGCCCGCAGGGTGTTTTCCGCTTCCGCCGTCGTGTCCGTTCGGGACAGCAGTAAAAGAGCATCACAATAGATGCGTTCCGCGCGGGTCAGGGAGAGCAGCGGCAGCACGACGCGCAGCTCTTCCAGCGTCACACTGCTGCGCAGGCGTTCGCGCGGTGTCGCCCGTCGGGTCCACCAGACACCGACTCCCGTGCCCATCGCCCAGACGGACAGCCCCGCAGCCAGCCCCGCAGCCGGAGCGCCGCTCGCGATTGCCCAGCCGACCGCTGTCCCTGCCACGCTGGGCAGAAATGCCGCCCCCAGGGCTCGCAGCGAAACCTGCTCGTCGCGCCGCCTCCGCAGGGCATACGCGAACCTCTCGTCGTCGTTCGGATCCCGCCGGCGTTTGACTTTGACGCTGCCGCCCTTGACCTCCCATGAGATCGGCAGGGTGTGGAAAGATCCCCAGCGTATGTTATCCCGCAGGAACTCATTCAAAGGGGCCGAGAGACGATCGGTGATCGCTTCTGCGGTGCGTGGGTCTATTTCATCCAGTCCGATCCGCATCCTGGCACCCCTTTGCCGCTCCCTTACCTGACAGCAGTCACCTGCATCATGCGAGCCATTCCAATTACGGTTCCGTCGCGCGTCGTGAAGGCGTGCAGCTCTGCGACCAGTTCGGCTATCTCTGCCGATGTGGTCAGCTGCGCCTCGGCCAGCAGGCCTGCGCTCTCCGCCAGTGTCCACTCGGGCAGGCGCTTCGCCTCGCCCCGCACGAACACGGGCTGTGCCATTGCAGCCTCCGCCGAATCGAACCCGACAGCCCGCACGAGTGCATAGAGTCGGCGTCCGATCTCGAAGTCCGCACCGTGCCGTTCTCCCGCTGCCCGGTAGAGTTCCATACAGCGGTCGAAGGCAGGCAGCGGCGGATAGCAGAACAGCGCCGTAAAATCTCCGTCTTCGACGGCAAGAATGCCGCCTGGGCGCAGCAGGGTACGCATCTCCCTCAGCGCCTCCTCCGGCCGCTGCAGATGCATCAGCACAAAACGGCAGAATACCAGATCGAAGCCTTCAGCTTCCAACCCTGTATCATACGCACTGGCCGAGGCAAAAGTCACGTTCCCGATCCCGGCTGCCTCCGCGCGCCGCTGCGCCGTCGCGATCTGCTCGGCGCTGACGTCCACGCCGAAGACGGCGCCCTCTGCGCCAACCTGTTCCGCCATCCAGCACGAGATCGTCCCGATCCCGCAGCCAATGTCCGCCACATGCATCCCCGGCCTTAGACCGGCCCGCAAAAGAAACGCGCGCGTGTCAGGACCATGCACCTCATTCACGACCGCGAGCCGCTGCTCCCCTTCGGTCCCTGTCGCCAGTACATAGCGTTCCTCTGCCATCTAAAACTCGTCCTCCGTGTCGTAGCAGGAGTAGAAATAGGGTGTGGCGGCCTCGAATTCGGCGGCGCAGGTATCGACCATCTTATAGACAGGCACGATCCCCAGCCGTTTGCGCAGAGCGCGGACGGCTTTCTCCGGAATGCCAGCGAACTCTGCGATGGTGCGGTCGGCGAATCCAGCGCGTTTGGCTTCCCGGAGCAGGCTGACGGCGCGCGGATGTTCGGCGTTTTTCTCCGCAGTTTCCTCCACCCCGGCGAGGCGGGCAAGAGCGGAGCCGTTCACTTTCAGGCGTGTCTCCAGCTGGACCAGGCCCTGCATTTTGCGCAGGAACCAGGGGTCGATGCTGCTGAGCGCATTGATCTCTTCGACCATCATTCCCCGCCGGAAGCCTTCGGTGATCGCCCAGAGGCGTTCGTCGTTGGGCACCCGGATCGCCTCTTCGAGCTGGATGTCGCTGAGCTGATGGGCGGTCTTGCTGGCCAGGCCGTAGATGCCGACTTCCAGACAGCGGATGGCTTTGAGCAGGCCTGCCTCGAACGAGCGGTCGATCGCCATGACCTCGCCGGTCGCCTTCATCTGCGTGGTGATGCGCCGGTCGGCGAGACTGAATTTGTCGAACGGCCAGCGCGGGATCTTGACGACACAGTAGTCGAGGGCCGGCTCGAAACAGGCCAGCGTCTTTTTGGTGACCGTGTTCTCGATCTCGTCCAGATGCAGACCGGTCGCGATTTTGGCCGCGACCCGGGCGATCGGATAGCCGGTCGCTTTCGATGCCAGGGCAGAGGAGCGGGAGACGCGTGGGTTGACTTCGATGATATAGTAGTCGAAGGAGTTCGGACTGAGGGAGAGCTGCACGTTGCAGCCGCCTTCGATGCCGAGCGCGCGAATGATCTTCAGGGAGGCCGTGCGCAGCATCTGATACTCTTTGTCGGTGAGCGTCTGCGAGGGTGCGACCACGATGCTGTCGCCGGTGTGGACGCCCATCGGATCGAAATTCTCCATGTTACAGACTGTGATCGCCGTATCGTTGGCGTCGCGCATCACCTCGTACTCGATCTCTTTCCAGCCGGAAAGATAGCGCTCTATCATCACCTGATGCCGCATGGAGAGCGCCAGACCGCGCCGTGACGTCTCGTAGAGTTCCGCCTCGTTGTGGACGATCCCACCTCCCGTGCCGCCGAGCGTATAGGCGGGCCGCACGATGAGCGGCCAGATCCCCGCCGCAGCCGGCACTGCCAGCTGCGATTCGTCTTCGATGATCCAGGACTCCGGCACTGGCTCCCCGATGGCGCGCATCAGGTCGCGGAACTCTTCGCGGTCCTCGGCCTTGCGGATCGAGGCCAGCGGTGTGCCCAGCAGGCGCACGTTGTACTTTTCGAGGATCCCGGCCTCCGCCAGCTGCGTGGCGAGGTTGAGCCCAGTCTGTCCGCCCAGCGTGGGCAGCAGGCCGTCTGGCCGCTCCTTCGCGATGACGCGCTCGGCGAACTCCACATTGAGCGGCTCGATGTAGACCCGGTCCGCGATCTCGACATCGGTCATGATGGTCGCTGGGTTGGAGTTGATGAGCACGACCGAAACGCCCTCCTCACGGAGTGCGCGGCAGGCCTGGGTGCCCGCATAGTCGAATTCGGCGGCCTGCCCGATGATGATTGGCCCAGAACCGATGACCATAACTTTTTGAATGGATGTATCTCTTGGCATAGTGCTTAGATCGAGTCGCCTCTCCGTTCCCTAAAATCTTACGGTTTCCGAAACCGGGGTTGACGCCGGCGCAGCCTCCGTCGGAACTTCGTACACGGTCACTTCAAAATTGATCAGGCGCGGAAAAGTCCGCTTCAGGCGCTCCGATCGGATCACGTCCGGATAGCGGCTGCGCCACCAGTCGGTATTGCGCTGTCCGTCCAGAATGACGACATAGCGCGCAGAGGCCGCAAAGGTCTCCAGCGGCCGACGATCGTTGCAGAGCCCTGGAATCACGCTGACGGCCACGAAGCGGCTGTTCAGGCAGAG
>JAYTGR010000697.1:0-3978 GCA_043733205.1 Chthonomonadaceae bacterium | reverse complement strand
ATATGATCTGCCGAGCCATGGAACTGACCGGCGTAACGGATGCGAGTCGGGTCGTCAAGGTTGGAGATACGCCGTCCGATCTGCAGGAGGGTCAGGCTGCAGGCTGCGGCTGGATCGTCGGCGTGACCGCAGGCTCCCATACACGGGAGCAGCTGTGCGTACACCCGCATACGCATCTGCTCCCTGCGATCACCGATCTGCTCCCCCTCCTTTTGCCTCAGTGAAGGCAGCCTGCTGCCCTGAAACTTCCGCTGCTTTCGATTGTCTGACCCATCGTTCCCGTGCAGAGACGCCGCTGCCGGCAGAACCAGGAGACGTGCATTTCAAAAAAATGCAGCTTTCCTGCGTACAGGGCGTCTTACCGGACAGAATGAAGCGATTACCGCAGCCGTCCTTGCACTCTGTGTGCCGTATTTGAGAGAAGGAACAGGGTTATCATGCCCACGAACAACCATTCAGACAATCTATTCGACTCACAGGCTCCTCTGGATGACGAACAGCTCTGGGATCTGCTCAGCCTCTATGTGGACGGCGAAGCGGATCCGGCGCAGGCCGCGATCGTAGAGCAGATGCTCAGCTCCGATCCCGCCTATCGCCGCGACTTCGATTTCCTGATGGAATCCTCGAAAACCATGCAGATGGTGGCAGAGGTCGCTCCGCCCATAGGACTGCGGGACGCGGTCTATGCCCGCACGACTCGCCGCCCCACTCTGGCCGCTCGGCTGCGTGCAGTCTGGAGCCGTGCCGCTGCCCCTGCTTTTGGACGTTATGCGACGGTCGGCGGCGCTTTCGCGGTCGCCCTGCTCGGCGTAGCGCTCTTCCGGCCGCATCTGGCCTCAAATTCCAATCCTGGAACGAGCCAGCCCATTGCGGCAGTCGATACCATTCCCGTGAATCCCGAAGTGGTTACAAATACACCGCTTCCCAGGCTTCCGGATTTCGACTTCACGATGATCGAGGCCAGACTGCACCTGACTCCCAACGCGACTTCAGTTCAGGAACAGGCCGTCAACACGCCGCCGGTGAAGCCGCTCAGCGTCCCGAACCATTCTAAAGTCGTGGGGACAAACGAGACCAAGCTGGTGAGTACAACGCCTGGTCCGCGCAATCATCCGCTGACGAAGGTCAATGTGGCCCGGACAGAAAGTGTCCCGAACCCGGCTCTGCGCGGTTATCCCTACGACCCGAAGATGGATGACAAAGCGGCGCCCGGTCATATGGAAACGATCGCGTCTGTTCCCAACGATTTTGGCCCGAAGATCGCTCCCAGTGAGGAACCGTCTGCGCCTTCCAATGGCGGTGCGTATGCCGCCGTCACCAAAACACCGGATGCGGACGGGACAATCAAGCCTGCGCCTGAAGCGCCTAAAACGCATATCCGTATAGCGGCTCTCCCGCCCCGAGACAAACAGGTTCTTTCGGAAATGGCGCTCCGCCGCAACCAGAACACCCAGTACGGCGGCTATGACCATACCGTCGCGGATAATATCCAGAACCATGAACTGGTATACACTCTGGCCAAAGGGACTTTCTAGGGACTTTCTAGCCTCGCTCCCGCAGGCGAAGCTCGCGGCTGTGCAGGGATGGCAGGGACCATATAACGCTTATGACGGCAAGATACGACAAGATGACCAGACGGCTGCTTCGCGCCCGCAAGCGAACAGGAAGAGTATTCTCTTCCGCCGGGGTCTTTCTGTCTGTTACCTTGCCGTTCGTTTTGTCCGGCACCGTGCAGGCCCAGGCCTCCGCTCCTCCAGCTTCGTCTCTGCGGAACGCTCCCCAGATCAACGGCATCGCCGGTCTCGGTGACGCCGGACTGAGTGTGCTCGGCCAGAACCTCGGCAAAACGCGTACCGGCGCGACCGCAGGCCACTCCTGCACGGAAATTCTGCGCGGCAACGGGGCACGCCTGGGCTATACGCTCTCTCACGGTAATATCCTGACTGATACCCTCAGCCTGCGCGTCAACGGCTCGCTGCTGAAATCGGGGGTGGACTATTTTCTCGACCCCGACAGCGGAGCCGTCTATTTCGCACAGGCCGTGCGCGCCAGCGACAGCGTCAGCGCCTATTACCGATATGAGGACGGAGACGGCGCAAAGCGCGCCTCGCTCGGTATGCCCGGCCTGCAGATGAATTTTGGCGGAGCCACTTCCCTCGGTCTCCACTTCGGCACCAGCATGGGTGACGGCACCAGCACCTCTCTCTACGGCTTCAATCTCAACAGCAAGTTCGGCGGCGGGGGCCTCTCGACCTATCAGGGACTGGCCTACTTCGCCAATACCACGGCGACTACCAACCTCAAACTCGATGGCACCAAACCGGGCACGAAGGCGGCAGGCAAGCCCGATCCCGCGCTCGGCAGTGTGGACCACCTGATCGTTCAAAGCCTCAGCACACAGTCGGGCCTGCTGCGCGCCCACGCCGATTTTCAGGATGTCGGCAAGAACTTCAGCGGCTTTACCGCGCTGAAAGCGAGCGCCGCCAGCGATAAAACCATGCTCGCCCGCCTCACGGCGCTGGAAGGCGAGAAGGGCATCCAGCGCGTAGGCTTCGGACTTGGCTTCGGCCTCAACGCGAAGAGCAAAACTCCCGACGGCCTCAGTTTCGATCTCAGCCAGATCCACGACGACAAGGGGTCCATCAGCCGGCAGAGCGTCGGCTTCCTCTCCCAGAAACTGAACTTCAGCTATGCCAGCCGCAATGTCAGCGAGAAGTTCGCCCAGTTCAAAGGTCTGCAGGATGCGGACAAAGCGCAGTGGGAGCATGAGAAAGGGATGCAGACCTCCAGCCTGGGCTTTGGGCTGAACTTCGGCTCCTCCAAAAAGGGGGCCGCGTCCGGCGCCCTCGACTTCGCCAGCCAGAGCTTCGGAGATAAGAGCGGCGGCCTGAGCCGGGAGAGCCTCGGCTTCCAGCTGGCCGGTATCAGCGTGCAGCGCCTGCAAAGCAAAGCCGACAAAAATTTCAAACGCCTCGCCGACCTGAGCGATGCCGACAAAACCACCCTGGCGCTCGACCTGTATCGGCAGTACGATCCTGCCGCCAAACCGGAGCAGGTGACGGCGGCCGACAAGGCGCAGGTCGTGAAAGAGGCCGGTTTCAGCCGCGACTCCCTGCGCCTCAACTCCACGTTCGGCAAATCCGGCGGCTTCGCCATCTCCCAGCTGCACCTCTCCGATGCCGCAAAAGATGCCAAATCTCAGACCAACGGTCTGGAGCGCGACAGTCTGAACCTGGACCGGGGAGCCTTCAGCCTGGCCTACACGCGCCGTAAGACGGACAAAGATTTTACCCGCATCGCCGACCT
Source organism: Chthonomonadaceae bacterium (assembly GCA_043733205.1). Taxonomy (GTDB): domain Bacteria; phylum Armatimonadota; class Chthonomonadetes; order Chthonomonadales; family Chthonomonadaceae; genus JANXLO01. Next base: position 672 of record JAYTGR010000697.1, on the reverse strand, counting down.
CGCCGACATCGAAAAGACGGCCCTCGCGCTCGATATTCGCCGCCAGTTCGATCCCAATGCCACCGCCGCTCAAGTGGTGCAGAAGGACCGCGATCAGACCGGCAAAGAGGCGGGCCTGGCACGGGATTTCCTGAACGCCAAAATGCTGATTGGGAAGGCGGGGAAGAGCGGCTTCCTCACCTTCAATCACATGGATCTGGCGCAGCTGAACGGCGGCACGGCGAAAGACACGCTCGGCTCACTGCACCGTTACCAGTTCGGCTACACCGGTAAGACGCTGCAGTTCACACTGCTCGATCAGACCATCGGCAGCCATTTCACCCGCCTGACCGACCTCTCCGATGTGGAACACGCCCAGTTCGCCAACGAGCACGGTCTCGGGCGGCGGCAGTTCGGACTCGCCTGGCAGCTGAGCAAACTGACGAAGTTCAGCATGACCGATCTCCGGGTCGGCGCGGTTCAGGACGCCATCAAGGATGCCCTGGCCGCAGCGCAAAAAGACACCCTGAGTCAGCAGACGGCCGCACGGACCGCCGCAGCCAGCCTGAGCCGCGAACAGGTAAGCTTCGAAACCAAAGGCATCACGCTGGCCGCGAATATAGCGAATACGGATAAAGATTTCAGCCGCTCCGCCGATCTGGCTATGACCGATGCGGACAAACACACCGTCGA
>JAYTGR010000696.1:0-3982 GCA_043733205.1 Chthonomonadaceae bacterium | reverse complement strand
CCTCCCTCAAAGAAGAGAAGGAGATGAGCAAGTTCCCGCCGGTTTGGATCCCCACACAGCAGGTAAAACAGGTGATCGACGGCAGTGAGCGGGGCCTGGCCCATATTCCCTACCACGGCCAGCTGGTGACGGTCGCCGTCATGAAAGAGTTCGATACCGGCCAGAGGCAGGTGCGCATCGTCGCGCCGTCCACGCCCGCAGGCACCGAGTTTCTCTGCCGCAAGGTCGATCTGGACGAGATCCGCCGGGTTGCGCCTGTATGGAAGAACTATCCCGACGCCCTGAAATTTCTGCCGCCCGAGACGAATCACGGCATGACGTTCCTCAGTAATACGCTTCAGGTGACCTTCCTGAGCATTCTGGGAACGCTCCTTGGCTCCTCAATGGTCGCCTTCGGATTCGCCCGGCTGAAATTTCCCGGACGCGATGCCCTGTTCATCGTGCTGCTGGCGACAATGATGCTGCCCCAGGCGGTCACCATGATGCCGGTCTTCCTGATCTTCCGCTGGCTTGGCTGGATCGACACCCTCAAACCGCTGTGGGTGCCATCTTTCTTCGGGGCCGCCTTCAATATCTTCCTGCTGCGCCAGTTCTTCCTCGGTATCCCGACCGAACTGGAGGATGCGGCCAAGATCGACGGCTGCTCCTACCTCGGCATCTTCTGGCGGATCATGCTGCCGCAGATCAAGCCAGCGCTGGCCGCGCTGACGATCATGGCCTTTATGGGCGCGTGGAACGACTTCCGCAATCCGCTCATCTACATCAGTTCGCCCGAGAAGGAGACGCTGGCCTACGCCCTGCAGCTCTACCAAACCTCGCATGGCGGGGAGCCAGGCCTGATGATGGCGGCCTCTACGCTGGTGATGCTGCCGGTCCTGGCACTTTTCTTCTTCACACAGCGGTATTTCATTCAGGGGATCACATTGACGGGAATCAAAGGCTGACATGTCCACCGAGCCTACACGGCCGCTTCGCAGGCGCAAAAAACTGAATGTGACCGCTATCAAAACGACGATCGTGTTCTTCGTCGGGATGGCGACCGCTCTGGGCGGCGCTCTGACCGGTCTGGCTCCGCAGACGGCGCTCGCGCCTTCACTGCGCTGGATGCTGGGTTTCGCCGCCGAGAAGGCACAGGGTACGGCGCTGCGTTTCGTCTGCTTTGCCATGTTCGCTGCACTGGTCGGTGTGGCGATCGGACACGGCATCGACATCAAGGTGCTGGGATACGGACTGTCCGCTTTCGTCGGCGCGACCGTCGGAGCCCTGGTCGTTCTGCCCCTGGCAAAGACGACCGCACTGCGCGGCAGCCGGCGTCTTTTTCTGACGGCAGGGATGGGCGTCACGCTCTGGGTGGTCACCGATTCTGCGCGCTTGAGCGCATACCATATCCATACCGTGGCCCCGGCCGGCCTGCTGGTGGTGGCTGGCATCGGACTGGCGGCAGGCGCTCTGACACAGGCGGGGGCGCTGCCCGGTGGTCTGTTGATGGTCGCAGGCCTCTACTACCTTGGACATTTCAGCGCTGTCCAGGCGATCGCGACCTCCCTCCTGGTGATCGTGCTGGCTGCTGTGCTTCCAGCTTGGGGGTACGGGCAGCGCGGCCTAGTCGATACCGATTATAGTGGTGCGACGATCACCGGCGGCATCCTCGGCGGCATCGGAGGCGGAATCGTTCTGGCCTACTCCGCCCACAATCCCCGGCCGGTTCTGATGCTTTGCGGCGTGACCGCTATGTTTCTGTGCGCCCGCGAACTCTACCGGCTGACCATGCTGTCCTCAGACGAACCTGAACCCCCTGCTCCTGAAATTTGACAGCAGCAGGCGCGTAGGCCATAATAGCCTGCCGACACTCATCTGAAAAACCGTGGTGCGCGCGGCCGACAGAAGGAAACGACTCGTTATGCGATTTGGATTTTTCAAAAAGATTATTCAGAAGGTAGATCAGATCATCACGGGCAGGGGACGGGTCGATGCGGACCTGTTCGAGGAACTTGAGGAGCTTCTGATTCAGGCCGACATCAATATCAATACGACGACGCGCATCCTCGACAGCCTGCGGACTGCCGTTCAGGACGAGCGCATGGTGAACTCAGGGCAGGTCATGGAGCGCCTGAAAGGCTATCTGCAAGAGGTGCTGGAGAGTGCGGGAGACACCACTCTGAAAACTGCGGCCAGCGGCCCAACCGTCTACCTGATCGTTGGGGTCAACGGAGTTGGCAAAACAACTACCATCGCCAAACTGGCGCATAGATTTCAGAAGCAGGGCAAAAAGGTGGTGCTGGCCGCTGGAGATACGTTCCGTGCAGCAGCCATCGATCAACTGGAGATTTGGGCTGGCCGGACCAACACAGAGATCATTAAACATAAAGAAGGCTCCGACCCCTCCGCCGTAGTTTTCGATGCGATCAAAGCCGCCCGTGCGCGGAATGCGGACTATGTGATCGCGGACACCGCAGGTCGTCTGCACAACCGCAGCAACCTGATGGAAGAGCTGAAAAAGATCCGGCGTGTCACGGAGCGGGAACTGGGGCGCGAAGCGGAGGAGACTCTGCTGGTGCTCGATGCGACGACCGGGCAAAATGGCATCAGTCAGGCCAAAAACTTTATGAATGCGGTTCCGCTGACCGGCATCTGTCTGGCGAAGCTGGATGGCACCGCTCGTGGCGGCATTATCATCACGATCGCGGATGAACTAAAGCTCCCGATCAAACTGGTCGGCCTGGGCGAGAAGCCGGACGATCTGGAACTCTTCTCTCCCAAAGACTACATCGAAGGACTGTTCAGCGCCGAATGACCCCGCACACCCTTCTCGACCGCCCCTGCCATCATGTTTCACCTTAACCTTGCTCATTCCGATGTGCGCGTTCATGCCCTCGCCAGTGGCAGCAGCGGCAACGCTTTTCTGGTGCAGGCGGGCGCGACTAACCTGCTGCTCGACGCCGGACTCTCGCAGCGAATACTGGCCTCGCATCTCGCCCGTTTCGGGGTGGGGGCAGCGGGGCTGGAAGCGATTCTCCTGACACACGAACATGTCGATCACTCCGCCTCCGCCGGAGCGATGTCCCGTCGTACCGCAGCTCCCGTAGTCGCCAACGCTGCGACTCTGCACGCCGCCGCTCAGCGCTCTGAACAGGCCTTCGCGACGTGCGAACTGCCGACCGGCGCCGAACGAGGATTCGGATGCATCGGGGTGCGCTCCTTCGCTGTCCCGCACGACGCCGCCGAACCGGTCGGCTACGTTCTGGAGATCGGTGCCCTCCGTATTGTCTACTGCACCGATGTAGGCAGCGTGACGCCTGCAGTACATGCCGCACTGCAGGGAGCGAACCTCGCTATCGTCGAGGCCAACCACGATCTCGCCTGGCTTCTGCGCGGCCCCTACACGCCCAAAATGAAGGAGCGTGTCTCCTCGCCGACCGGCCACCTCTCCAACGCAGACTGCGCTGGCCTGATCGCCGGACGACTGATCGAAGGCGGTCCGTTAACCGTCTGGCTGGCACACCTCTCCCGTGTCAATAACTCCCCTGCGCTGGCCCGGCGCAGCGTTCTGGCGCAGATCGCGGCGCAGACAAAGGTGCCGCTGGCCCTGGAAATCGCTCTCCGCGACCATCCCAGTGTCTCCTGGCGATCCGGCAGCAGATCGGTTCAGCCCTGCCTCACCTTCGACGAGTAAACCCAGACTTACGGAGAGGATGCACGCTCACCAAGGCGGCGTCCAGCCAGCCATAGAATTTCATCCCCTTCTGCCCCGATTGTCTATACATGCAGGGCTGCACGGATATGCCCGTGATGGGCGGCAGAAAGTGCGGCGCGCCCCTTTTTGTCCAGGCTCATGGGATCGGCACCATGTGACAGAAGGAGACGTACCATTTCTAGTTGGCCACAGTTTGCCGCTCGCCGCAGATCGGAAGAAGGCGATTTTTGAGAGAGTGGGCAGTGCTTAGCGCTGGAAGACAAGCGGATTCAGTTCGCTTGCCGCGAG
>JAYTGR010000695.1:0-1278 GCA_043733205.1 Chthonomonadaceae bacterium | reverse complement strand
CGTCCGAGCGCATGCGCGATGCTCTTGCCGATCGAGGTCTTGCCGACACCGGGCGGGCCGACCAGGCAGAGAATCGGCCCGCGCGAGGTGCCGGTGAGTTTGCGCACCGCCAGGAACTCCAGAATGCGCTCTTTCGCCTTCTCCAGTCCATAGTGATCTTCGTCGAGAGCCGCCTGTGCCTCGTCGAGATCGATGTCATCCGGCGTCGATTTCGCCCACGGCAGCGAGACCAGCGTATCCAGATAGGTGCGTATGACGACGCCTTCCGGGGCAGGAAACGGCATCTTCTCCAGCCGGCTCAGCTCTTTCAGCGCCTTCTCCGCGGCCTCTTCCGGCATGCCGGACTCTTGAATGCGCGCGCGGTAGGTATCCATTTCGCTGCCGCTCTCGCTGCGCTCCCCAAGCTCCTGCTGAATGATCTTCATCTGCTCGCGCAGCAGAAACTCCCGCTGCGTGTCGCCCATCTCCTTCTCGACCCTGGAGCGGATATTTTTCTGAATCTCCAGAATCTCCGCCTCTTTCTTCAGGATCACGCTGAGTTTGTGCAGGCGTTCGCCCACATCGGAGGTCTCCAGGATCTCCTGCTGCGCGGGCACACGCATCTGCCGCAGGTAGGGCGTGATGACATCGGCCAGCCGGCCGGGCTCCTCCGTGTTGAGCACGTTGAGCATCGCTTCGGGCTGAATGTTCTTGTTCATCGCCACGACGTCTTCAAACTGCTTGACGACGCTTCGCATCAGGGCTTCCGTCGGCAGATCCTTGGTCTCCAGCGTGGGCAGAGGCTCCAGCTGCACCTGGTAGAAAGGCTCGACCTGGAGGTACTTCACGATGCGGCAGCGCTCCATTCCCTCCAGCATAACGCGCACGGTGCCGTCCGGCACCCGCAGAATCTGCATGATCTCCGCGACGATCCCGACCTCATAGATATCCTCGGGCTCCGGCTCTTCCGCATGCGTGTTTTTCTGCGAGACCAGGAAGATATGCCGATCTTTGGCCGCCGCGTCTTCGAGAGCGCGGACGGACTTCTCCCGCCCGACCAGCAGGGGAAAGATCATATGCGGAAAATAGACCTGTTCGCGGATAGGCAGCAGCGGCAGAGTCGTCTCGAATTTTTTGTCGTTCTCGGCTTCCTCCACCGCATCGGGCTGAAACACGGTGCGAAGCAGAGTATCCATCTCATCGTCGGAGAGCTGATCGATAGGCTTCGGGATCGGTTCGGCAGTAGGAGGGACTTTAGGCTTCTTGGGAGCGCGGGGCATGAGTTCAGACACCTTTCGA
>JAYTGR010000694.1:0-3992 GCA_043733205.1 Chthonomonadaceae bacterium | reverse complement strand
CCAAACCGGGGCGGGCTCCGGCGTTCCATCAGCATATCGAACGGTGGCGCGTGCTGACGGCGCACGAAGAGATCGAAGCGACCTACACCGGCATGCTGACCATAGATCAGGTACACGACATCTACTACTCCCTGCACTGAAAAGCAGGACAGTAGAGGGTCAAAACGAAAATCTGCTTCTCTCTGTGTTCCGGTCCGGACATACGGAGAAGCAGATTTTCGCGTTGGCGGGAGGAATGTCTTCCTTTCGCCTGCCTTTTCTCTAAGCGGTGGTATGAGTGCGTCGGGAGATTCGCAGGGACTTGCGCTGCGCGCGCATCCAGGCCTGCCAGCGTGGGGAGGCGAGAAAGCGGGCCGAACCTGCCGTTCGCACGGTCCGGGCAGGACCGCGCGCGGAGGTGCTTTGCGCTGCAGCCGGCGAGGCGGAGGAAAAGGTGCGTTTCGAATGGGACATGGATCTTACGCCTTTCAAATTCTTATCGAGACGGCCCTGCCCTGAGGAGAAGCCTTTCCAGCCAGGAAAGAAGAGGGAAGAGTGCCGTCTTGAACGTAAAGACGGGCAGTTTCCGGGAATGTTCCTTCGTTTATGGAGGTATCTCTTATTGCAGGGAATGCTGCAGGGAGAAGACCGCTGGTGCGTTCGAGCCGCGAAACATAACCTCTGCCCCTTACGTCCAATAGAGTGAAGGCCAATTCGCTTGACATAGACCCGGCCCGGTTGTATACTGAAGAAGAGATTAGGTACGAAAAAGCGACCCTCATGGACTCCTTTGCGGCAGGCAAACCTCCGAGAAAGAGCGCGTTTCGAGAGGAGAATTCAATTGCTCGAAGATGTCCGCCGCGAAGCGCGCGATTTACGCGCCCGGCTGGTCGAGCTGGGAGGTCATCTTTGACCAGACCGGACGCCAGAAAGAGATAGACCGCCTGGAGGGCGAGGCCGCTCAGCCCGACCTCTGGACCGACTCCGCAAAAGCTCAGGTCGTGCTGCAGAGTCTCAGTAAGCTGCGGGAGGCCGTGGGGCCTTACCTGGCTCTGGAAAGCCGTGTGGACGACCTGGAGGCGATGTGCGAACTGCTCGTCGAATCCGGGGAGACCGACGCAGCGGCGGAACAGGAACAGCAGACAGAGGCGCAGCAGATCGCGGCCGCAATGGATCGGATGGAACTGGAGACGCTGCTCGGCGGCGAACACGATGCCAACGATGCGATCGTCGAAATAAACGCCGGAGCCGGCGGAACCGATGCCTGCGACTGGGTGGCGATGCTCCAGAAGATGTATCTGCGCTGGGCCGAAACCAGCGGTTATAAGTGCGAGATACTCGATGAGACCGAAGCCGATATCGCCGGGTTCAAGAGCACGACCTTCCTCATACGCGGCAAGAACGCTTACGGCTATATGCAGGCGGAGAAGGGCGTCCATCGGCTGGTGCGCATCTCTCCTTTCGATGCCGCCAAACGCCGTCAGACCTCGTTTGCGCAGGTCGATGTCCTGCCGGATCTGGGAGAAGAGGTCAGCGTCGCGATCGATCCCGACGACCTGCGCATCGACTACTATCGTTCCAGTGGGGCTGGCGGGCAGCATGTCAACAAAACCGACTCGGCCGTGCGTATTACGCATATTCCGACGAACACCGTGGTCACCTGCCAGAACGAGCGGTCTCAGCATAAGAACAAGGCGATGGCGCTGCATGTTTTGCAGGTCCGTCTGCTGGAGCGCGAAAAGCGTGAGAGCGAGGAGAAACTCGCGATCCTGCGCGGCGAACGCAAGGACAACGAGTGGGGCAATCAGGATCGCTCCTATGTGTTCCAGCCGTATACGATGGTCAAAGACCTGCGGACTGGATATGAGACGGGTGACGTGATCGGAATGATGAACGGCAACATCGGTCCCTTCCTGCAGTCGTACCTTCAGTGGCGGCAGACGCGCCGAGTGCAGAGTGAGGCTTCCTAAACGTGGCCGCGTTCTTGTCGAACGTTCGGTCGGAAGCCTGATGTGAGACGGCAGACAACAGGAAACTGTCTGCCCTATGCCCCTTCGGGAGCAGAAAGAGATATAAAACCAATGAGACCATTTGGGCGGCGTTCGGTCGCCCTGGTCGGTTTGATAGGCACGGTGGCATTCTCGCCACGCGTCGCCGCCGCCGGGTCCGCCGATACACAGAAGTCAACGGATGTCGAGTTGACGACCAAAGAGATCGGCTTGAAAGAGAACGTTCTGGGCGATGTCGTTGCGGATGCCATGCGCGCAGGCGCAAAGGCGGATGTGGCGCTGATCGATGCGAGCGCCTTCGAGGAGCAGGTCAGCGTGCCGAAGGGCAAGTTTACCAACTCGGACCTGCTCAAGGCGCTGTCCTATAAGAGCGACAACATCTTCGTTCTGAAACTGACCGGCGAGCAGCTGCGGCTGGCTTTGGAGCATGGCCTGTTTCTCTATCCGAAGTTCAACAGCGCTTTCCTGCAGTTCTCAGGCATGATCGTCACCGTCAATCCGGGCGGCGGCGCAGAGAAGCATGTCGTCTCCGTAAAGGTGAACGGCGATACGCTGGAGAGCGGCAGGATCTACTCGGTCGCGATGCGGGCTCCGCTGGCGAACGGCGGTCTGGCCTACTCCAAAATCTGGAAAAACAGCGAGAAAAAAGACACCCAGCAGACGCTGGAGGCCGCGATCGACGGTTATTTGAGCGGCCATCCCACCGTGGCGAAAGGCGAGGATCGGCTTGTCAATAAAGGCAGATAGCAGTCGCTTGCGCGCTTCGCATGCGGTCGCGCGAAGCACGGGGCGGTTCGGTCGAACCGCCCTCGCCCTGTTTTGTCTGGGGCTGTCGGCGACATTCGGCTTTGGCGGCTGTCAGAGCGCTCCGCCCCCTGCTGCCGTCGTCACACCGAATACTGCGATGAACGCCGCTCCGACGTCTCCTGGGGGAGCCACTCCGGCGAATACCTCTGCGGTTAATGGGCGCATGGCTCCGGAGGAGTTCGATGGCGGCCTTGCCTACGAGATCCTGAAAAAGCAGTGCGATTTTGGAGTGCGTCCGCTCGGCACGGAAGCACACGAAAAAACAAAAGACTATCTCATCGCCGAGATGCAGAAGTATGCCGACTCGACGGTGACTCAGAAATTTACCTATCACGGGCTGCCTGTCACCAATGTTGTCGGAGTTTTTAACCCGGCCGGTTCGGACAAGCCGTCCGCGCATCCGATCCTCTTGATGGCGCACTGGGATACGCGTCCTATCGCCGACGGACCCTATTCGGATAAAAAGGATCTGGGCTATCGCTACGGCTCTCAGGGCTGGAAACCGACCGCACCGATCCTGGGAGCCAACGACGGCGCTTCCGGCGTGGCAGTGCTGCTGGAGATGGCGCGGCTGTTTCAGAAGCACAAACCCAATGTCGGCGTGGTGATCCTGCTGGACGATGGCGAAGACTACGGCGACTTTCTAGGCAGCGGCGGCAAGGGCGACGGCGTGGAACTCGGTTCGCGCTATTTCGCCAAGCATTTCAAGGAGACGCCTGCTTTCGGCAACCCTTTCTATGGCATTCTGCTCGATATGGTGGGCGGCAAAGGCGCAACCTTCCCACGCGAGAACGAGAGCCAGAAGGCGGCGGACTGGGTTAATGACAAGGTCTACGGGGTCGCCGAGTCGCTGCAGTACAAGGACGTCTTCCTCTCCAGTGAGCTGCAGTATGTCAACGACGATCATCTCGCGCTCATTGCGGAAGGCATTAAGATGATAGACCTGATTCATCCGCTGCCCAGCGGCTCGAACGACGCGAACGCTTATCACTACTGGCATACGCAGCAGGATACCGCAGATAAGTGCAGCCCGAAGACGCTCAAAATCGTAGGAGATGTAGTGACGGAGGTTCTGTACCGCGAACCCAAGTAGAGGACGCGTGCGGACGATCTGACCGGTGGGAAAGAGGGTGCGGAGATGCCGAGAGAAACAGGACAGGAGGGACAGGGCCGAACCACCCTGATCCGCGAAAACGA
>JAYTGR010000693.1:0-1279 GCA_043733205.1 Chthonomonadaceae bacterium | reverse complement strand
TCACCTTGCCGGTGGCGCCGTCTACAGAGAAGATCGCGATGCTGTTATGGCCGCGATTGGAGCCGTAGAGGAACTTGCCGGAGGGATGCATGAACACTTCAGCGGTCGAGTTTTCGACGGTGTTGCCTGCCGGGACGGTGGAGACGGTTTCGATCTCCTGCATCGTGCCCGCCTTCGGATCCCATGTCATGGCGGTGAGCGTCGATTTCATCTCGTTGATGACGTAGGCGAACTTACCGTTGGGATGGAACGCGATATGGCGAGGTCCGGAGCCGGGCGGCACGACTGCGAAGGGCGGGTCGTTGGGGGTGAGGCTGCCGGCGGGTGCGTCGAGTTTATAGACGAACACTTTGTCCAGGCCCAGGTCGCAGGCGTAGGCAAAATGATCGGAGGGATCGACATAGATGGAGTGGGCGTGCGGGCCTTCCTGCCGTTTCGGATCGACGCTGGTGCCTTCGTGCTGCGCGAAGCCAGTCGCTGCACCGACGCCGCCGTTCTTTTCGATCGGCATGGCGGTCAGGCTGCCTGCGCCGTAGTTGGCCGCGAAAACATACTTGCCTTTGTGATCTACCGACACATGGCAGGGGCCGTCGCCTTTGGTGGAGGAGTCGTTGATGAACGTCAGTGCGCCGGTCTTGGGCTGAATGGCCCAAGCGCTGACATCACCGGCTTTGGCGCCCTTGAAATTATCGACTTCGTTGGCGGCATAGAGGTACTTGTGGCTGGGCGCAAGGGCGAGAAAGGTCGGGTTCGGCGTAGTCGCGACCGGCCCTTTGAGGGTCAGGGCGCCCGTCTTCATATTCAGTTCGCAGAGGTAGATCCCTTTGCTGCCTTTGGTGGTGTACGTTCCGATGTAGACGAGCATCTTTTCCATTTTCGACCTTTTCGACGGGCGCAGGGTCTGCGCCTTCGGACGGGTGGCATTCAAAGCGGGGGTTTTAGGGCGCGGGGCATCCGTACCTGCGGGGCCTGCTCCATAGCTGCCTGCGGCGCAGGCGGCAAGCGCGGTGGTCAGGCCCATTCGGCACAGAAGGGCGAGCGAATGTCTCATGGTGACTCCTGTCTCAGCGTGGTATACATTACGCCGCTTAAATTCGCTCTGCTCCCCGTGCAATCCTCCCGTGATCCCCAATCCCGTCCGGTCGACGGACGATCTCTCAGTGTGCGTTCTCCTGAGAGATTTGAACCCTGAGCTGGTCGATCTGCGTCTGCAGGCGGGTGACCCTCAGCTCGTCCTGCGAAAGGTCGCTGGCGCTGGCAGCGCCTGCCTGATAGCGCG
>JAYTGR010000692.1:0-10600 GCA_043733205.1 Chthonomonadaceae bacterium | reverse complement strand
AGATCCTGCATCAGACCGGCCCGAAGAACTTCGAGGAGGTGACAGCGCTGGCGAAGGCGCTGGGACTGACGCCGAAAAAAGGCTATCTGCCGCTCGCGTTTTTCGATGCGGATCAGATGCCGCAGGCCCTCCGCGCCGCTGACCTGTGCGTCTGCCGGGGCGGGATCTCCACCCTCTCGGAGGCAATGGCGAACGGTCTGCCTGCGATGGTCATTCCGCTGCCTTCGGCTTATGCGGATCATCAGACGGCCAATGCGAAAGCGCTGGAAGCCGCAGGAGCGGGCCTGCACCGCGCGGAAAACAGCCTCACGGCGTCGAAACTGAGTGCGGAGATTCTGGAGCTGCGCGCCGCGCCGGAGCGGCTGGCCGCGATGTCGCAGGCGGGCCGGGCGCTGGGCCGGGCGGACGCGGCGGACGCGGTCGCGAAACTTATTCTGTCCCTGTGAGTAGAGAACATTAGATGGCAGCACCAACACATATTCATTTTCTAGGGATCGCCGGGATCGGCGTCTCGGCGCTGGCGCAGGTCGCGCAGGCGCGGGGCATTCAAGTTTCCGGCTCCGATCCGAACGCCGATCCTGCCGCCAATCCCGCTGTCGCGCGGCTGCTGCTGGGCGGCGCAAAACTCTACCGCGACCATAAGGCGGCCAATCTGGCAAAAGATGTCGATCTCGTCGTGGCCTCTGCAGCTGTGGCGGAGGACAATCCCGAGGTGCGGATGGCGCAGGCGCGAGGGGTACGGATCGTCTCGCGGGCCGACTTCCTGGGCGAGCTGATGGAGGCGCATCGTGGGCCGAAGATCGCGGTGGCCGGAACACACGGCAAGACCACCACGACCGGCATGCTCGGGGTGCTGCTGCAGAACGCCGGCCTCGATCCCACCGTGTTCGTCGGCGGCGAAGTGGCGGAGCTTGGGGGCAATGTCCGTGTCGGGAGCGAGGAGGGACCGTTTGTGGCGGAAGCCTGCGAAGCCTACGACTCGTTCCTCAGTCTGAAACCCGACATTGCGGTGCTGACTAACGTCGAGGCCGATCATCTGGACCACTACGGCACGGCGGAGCGCGTGCAGGCCGCCTTCGTCCGTTTTCTGCAGAATGTGCGTCCGGGCGGAACCATCGTCGCCTGCGCCGACGATCCCGGCGCGAAAGAGGTCGTGTCCCGTTTCCTGCCTGCCGCCGCCCTGACGTATGGCATGCAGGACGCCGATGCGCAGATGCAGGCGCACAGCCTCCAGCTGGGCACCCATACCGCGTTTACCTGGGGAGATGCGGCCGACCCCGCCTACGACACACGCATCGTGCTGCAGGTGCCGGGGCGGCACAATGTGCTGAACGCACTGGCGGCAGCCAGTGTCGCCACGCTGCTGCATGTGCCTGTGGCGGCGATTGCGGATGGACTGCGGGCCTTTCATGGCGCGACGCGGCGGCAGGAGACACTGGGAGAGGCGGCGCTGGAGGACGGCAGCGTGCTGGTGATGGACGACTATGCCCATCATCCGACCGAGATCCGCGCCACTCTCGACGCTCTGCGCGGAGCCTATCCGCAGCGCCGGCTCATCGCGATCTTTCAGCCGCATCTCTACAGCCGAACACGCGATTTCCTGGGACAGTTTGCGGAGGCGCTGGCGCCGGCGGACGCCCTGATCGTCACCGACATCTACGCGGCCCGGGAGACTCCCATCGAAGGGGTGCGCGCTGCGGACATTGTACACCTGGCCGTCAAACTCAATCCCGAGGCTCCGATGCACTATCTGCCCGAGAAAGCGGACATTCCCAAAACGCTCGCCGCTCTGGTGAGACCGGGAGATCTGACGCTTTTCCTCGGAGCAGGCGACATCCGTATTCAAGGAGAGGCGTTTCTTCGGCTGCTGCAGGAACGGAGCGCCGTACGCTGATGCCTCTCACCGCTGCAAATCGCCGCCTGCGGGTGGCTGTCCTGATGGGCGGCACGTCCAGTGAACGCCCTGTCTCCCTCGCGACCGGCCGCATGATCGTCCAGTCGCTCGATCCGGCCCGTTACGAGGTCGTCGCCATAGACACGCAGGACGTCCTGCGCCTGCAGAGCGCCGGCCCCGCTCGAATCGCTCCAGTGTATTCGGATGCCGAGGGGGGGAATTCGATAGCTGTCGCGGCTGTCTCCGCCGAAACAGACGCGCTCGCGCACACCGCGCCGCATCTGCCGTCGGGGCCGCCCGATGTGGTCTTTATCGCGCTGCACGGCAAAGGCGGCGAGGACGGCACCGTTCAGGGGATGCTGGAGATGATGGGACTGCCCTATACCGGTTCTGGAGTGCTGGCGAGCGCGCTGGCGATGGACAAAGCCATGGCGAAACGGCTGTTCCGATCCGCAGGCATTCCCGTCATCGAGGATATTTTAGTCCGGCGCGGCGAAGAGGCCGACGGCGCGGCGCTCGTCGCGCAGGTGCAGCAGACGCTCGGCTTCCCGGTCTTCGTCAAGCCGAATGCCGAGGGCTCCTCTTTTGGCGGCATGAAAGCCGAGACAGCCGAGGCGCTGCTGCCTGCAGTCGCAAACGCCCTGATCTACGACGCCAAGGCGATGATCGAGCGATATGTGCAGGGCATGGAGATCACGGTCGGTGTGCTGGGCAGCGCGCATGGCGGCCTGCTTCCCCTGCCGGTCATCGAGATCGTGCCGAAAAGCGCGTTTTACGACTACGAAAGCAAGTATGCGGAGGGCGGGAGCGAACATATCATTCCCGCGCGCCTCTCCGAGCGCCTGACGCGTCAGGCGCAGGCGCTGGCCCTGCAGTGCCACACCCTGCTGGGCTGTCGGGGAATGTCGCGTACCGATATGCTGGTCGCAGGCGAAACGCTGGCTGTCCTGGAAGTCAACACCATTCCTGGAATGACGCCGACGAGTCTGCTGCCGCAGGCCGCCGAGCATGCCGGGATCTCGTTTTCGCAGCTGCTCGACCGTCTTCTGGCCAGCGCCCTGGAAGACCGCATTTAGAGAGGAGATTTGCACCGTGCCCAGCGATCCGCCCCGCCGAACCCATGCACCGACCGGACGACCGGCCATACGTCGCCCCTCCGGCAGTAAGCAGACGCCGAGCCGCCCTGGCCCGTCTCACCGGCGCATGCGAATCGCCGATGTGCGCCGCATTCGGCGGCAGATGCTGTTCAGTCTCTATGCCGTTCTTGCCGGAGAAGTGGTCGCCGCCGCGCTCACAACCCCTCTGCTGCACATACAGCAGATTCAAGTAAAGGGCGCGGAGAGCCTGCCCGCTGCCGAGATCACGAACGTCTTGGCCGCCGCCAGACTGCCGAACGGGACGAACTTTCTGCTGGCTCCGGTGAATCAGGCGCAGGCACGGGTGCGCGCTCTGCCCTGGGTCCGTTCCGCCGCACTGCATCGCCATTTCCCGCACACGGTCACGGTCGATATAACGCTGCGCGAAGCCGTCGCGCAGGTGCAGACGTCCAGCGGTCTGTGGGAAGTGGATGGCGCAGGCCTGCCGATCCGCACCGCGCGCCCCCAGATGGCCGGACGCCTGCCGCTGATCGTCTGGCAGCATCCGACGGCCGTCAAACCGGGGGCCGTGTTCGGCGATCATGTCCTGCAGTCGGCCCTGGCGCTCTCGCTTTGGGCGCAAAAGGAGCCATCGGTACATCCTGCAAAAATAGAGGTTGACCAAAGCGATAATATATGCTTAAATATGAAGGATGGAATCCCGATTAAGTTCGGCCCGGATTCGGAACTGGAGTCGAAACAGACGCTCGTAGCGAACCTCTACCGACGTGAGCCCGACATTGCCCGACGCATTCAGCAGATAGATGTCTCCTGTCCGTCCGATGTGGCCTGCACGCCCCGTATTGTCCTGCCTACGCCTGCCTCGCCCACGCTCCAGCCAGGAGACACGGTGGTAAACAGACCATGAGTATCTATTCGGCAAGTATGAAACATCGTTCCTTCGTCTGGCAGATCAGCGCTGTCAGTTTCTTTCTCGGCCTGCTGCTGGCGGCGGCGACCGTGACGGCCAGCAAGGTCGGCAGCGCCGGAGCCGTATCCAACCGCTTCGGTTTCATCTATGGAGCCAATGTGCCGCTCGCCCCGGACAAAAAGGCAGTGGACCTTCAGGATGAGATCAAAAAGCTGCGTGAAGACAAAGCTGCGCTGGAGAAGGCCGCTTCCAATCGATCCGATGTCTCTAAAAACCTGAACCAGGATCTGCAGGAGACCAAGCTGTTCGCGGGTCTGTGCGAAGTTACCGGCCCCGGTGTCGTCGTGACGCTTACCGACAGCAAGAAAGACCGCCTCATCGGGGTGGATCCGCAGAGCTACCTGATTCATGACCGCGACATTCGCGATGTCGTCAACGAACTGCGTGCGGCAGGCGCCGAAGCGGTCGTGGTGAATGGACAGCGTATCACGGTCTCCTCGTCGATCCGATGCGCCGGGCCGATCGTTCTTATCAATCAGGACGAGATGGCGACTCCCTTTATCATTCAGGCGATAGGAGATCCGGACAAACTGCTGAGCGCGCTCAATATCAAGAACGGCGTTCTCGATCAGATCCGCACCTTCGGCTCCGACATGGCCCGTTCCGAAAAGAAAGCGCACCTGCGCCTGCCCGCATTCGCCGGCAGCACCCATATCAAATATGCAAAACCGGCCTTTACGAAAAGCCCGTCCAGCAGTGAAGACAGCAAGTGATACTTTCTGCCGATCCGAGCGGGCACGTCTGCAGGTTCCATACCATCTGCCGGCCAAAGCTGAAAGCTGAACGTCCACTGTGCTCTGCCCCCAAAAAGGACGGGTTAGAGGAATGAAATTCTGGGTGCCGCCGTTCGCCAGCGCGCTTGTAGGTCTGGTGATCGGAATGATCGTTTTCACGAAACTGGGCTGGCAGCTTCCGGCTGCGTATGCCCCCTACCTTTCGGTCGCTGCGCTGGCGGGACTGGATACGGTTTTCGGCGGCGTGCGTGCCGGTATCGAAGGCCGTTTTCAGAACGATATTTTTGCCACCGGTTTCGTGCTCAATACGGTGCTGGCCGCAATTCTGGCTCTGCTGGGCGACCGCATTGGGGTCAATCTGGCCCTGGTCGCTGTGCTGGTCATGGGTTCGCGCGTCTTCCTGAACCTCTCGCTTATCCGCCGTTATGTGCTGAACAAACGGGCGATGGAGCGCAGCAAACAGCTGGAGGAGAGCGCCGCAGCCGTCACAGGCGCACCGGCAGCCCTGAACCAGAAAACCGAAACCGGCAGCAGTCTGTAAGCAAAGGGAAAAGAGAGGAGGGATGAGGACGCAGGAAAGCGATTTTCTGCCCTCCTCCCTCGTCCTTATTCTCTATCTTAAATTAATGGGTGGGGTGAGTGGCGAAAAACGACATCATAGCGGGGCTGGACATAGGGACGACGAAAGTCTGCGCTCTGATCGCCGAACTGACCGACGCCGGGCAGGTCCTTATCATCGGCATGGGAACCGTGCCTTCGATGGGAATGAAGAAGGGCGTCGTCGTGGACATCGAGTCCACGACCCGCGCGGTGGAAGAGGCCATGAGTCTGGCCTCCCGGCAGGCCAATCGGGAGGTCGACAGCGTCTATGTCGGCGTCACGGGAGAGCATATCGCGTCGCTGAACAGCAGCGCCCGTATCGCCATCACCAGTCCCGATCATGAGATCACTCAGAGCGATGTGCAGCGGGTGCTCGAATCGGCGCGGGTCATCGTGCTGCCCCCGGACCGACAGATCATCCACGCCATTCCCCGCTCTTACTCCATCGACGGACAGGACGGGATCAAACATCCGGTCGGCATGAGCGGCTCCCGCCTCGAGGTCGAGACGCATATCATTCACGGCACGACGACTTTTCTGAATAACGTCGAAAAGTGCGTCACCAAGGCCGGCCTGGAGATTACAGAGGCCGTGCTGGAACCGATCGCGACCGGCGAAGCGGTGCTGCTGCAGGCGGAGAAGGAATTGGGGGTCTGCCTGGTAGATATAGGGGGAGGAACCTCCGATATGGCGGTCTTCCTCAACGGAGAGATTTTCTACTCCGCCGTCATCCCTGTCGGCGGGAACCATGTCACCAACGATGTGGCGTATGGACTGACGGTCGGACGCGACGAAGCGGAGCGCCTGAAGACCGAGAGCGGCAGCGCCCTGCTGGAACTGGTTTCGGACGAGGATGTCATCGCCGTCCGGCAGGTCGGACGGGACGAATCCCGCAAGCTCCGCCGCAGCGCACTGGTGAAAATCATCGAGCCCCGGATGCAGGAACTCTTTCAGATGGTGAAAGACGAACTGGAGAAGGCGGAGTGTCTGGGCATCACCCCGGCCGGTCTGGTCATCAGCGGAGGCGGCAGTCAGCTGCAGGGCTGCATCGAAGTGGCGCAGCAGGTGATGAATATGCCGGTGCGCGTCGGGAGCCCGGAGGGCCTAGGCGCCATCGGAGAGACTCTCACCCATCCACGCTATGCCACCGCGATCGGCCTGCTGCTCTACGGCGCGAAACAGGTCCAGGAATCGCGCCATCCGGCGCATACGCAGAGTTCGGGCGGAGCTTTCGCCATGCTGCAAAGACTGCTCGACTGGCTGCGTGACCGTTTCGGCACGCATTAGAACCGTTCTCAATCAAACGCACTATTCATACGCACACAGGGGGAAGGGCGCAACCCATGATGATTATAAACAACAGTTCGATGAATGTCGGCCTGCCGGAACTCGGCTCGGCACGCATCAAGGTGATCGGAGTCGGAGGAGGCGGCACCAACGCGGTCAACCGGATGATCGAGGCCAGTCTGAGCGGCGTCGAATTTCTGGCGATGAACACCGATGTCCAGGTGCTGAATATCTCTCAGGCGCCGCGCAAGCTCCAGCTCGGCGAAAACTCGACGCGCGGCCTGGGCGCAGGCGGCAATCCGGAGATCGGACGCACCGCCGCCGAAGAGAGCAAGAGCGAAATCAAGAAGATGATGGACGGCGCGGACATGGTGTTCATCACCGCCGGCATGGGCGGCGGCACCGGCACCGGAGCCGCTCCCGTGATCGCCGAGATCGCCCGCGAGATCAACGCGCTCACCGTCGCGGTCGTCACCAAGCCCTTCCCGTTCGAGGGTCCGCGCCGCATGCGCCTTGCGGCGGAAGGCATCGAGAACCTGAAGAGCCGCGTAGACACGATCATCATCGTGCCGAACGAAAAGCTGCTCTCGGTCGGGGATCGCCGTATGACCCTCGTCGAAGCATTCAAGGTGGCAGACGATGTCCTGCGCCAGGGCGTGCAGGGTATCTCCGACATCATCACGATCCCCGGCATGATCAATGTCGATTTCGCCGATGTCCGCGCCATTATGACCGGCGCAGGCCCGGCGCTGATGGGGATCGGCATGGCGACCGGCGACCATCGGGCGGTCGAGGCCGCGCAAAACGCCGTTTCTTCGCAGCTGCTGGAGACCAGCATCAACGGCGCGACCCGTGTTCTGGTCAACGTCACCTCCGGCAACGACCTGACGCTGGCGGAGTTCAACGAAGCTGCCGAGCAGATCGCATCGCTCTGCGATCAGCGGGACGCCAATATCATCTTCGGCTGGGTTCCCGACCAGATGCTGGAAGGCGAAGTGCGCGTCACCGTCCTGGCAACCGGCTTCAATCCCCGTGAAGAGTCCGGATCGACCCAGTCCTCGCGCTCCAGCGTGCCGACCCGTCCCTTCACCCAGCAGGCGACGAGCGCGTCTGCGCCGCCTGCGACGGCCGCTCCTCGCCCGTCCGACCCGCTGCCTGCCGCACCGGGACAGGAGAAACCGGCGGCGCAGACTCAGCCGCCCGTCGCGCCGGACCCGCGCAAGGACGACCTGGACATTCCGGCCTTCCTTCGCAAACGCTAGCGATGTCCTGGTATTTCGACCCTGCGGACCGCCCGCTGCTGGCCCATGCCGAAGCCCTGAGCGCCCTGCCCTGGCTTCGGCACGGTTTTGCCCTGCGCGGCGCGGACGCCCCCGACGGCTTCAATCTCTCGTTCACGACCTCCCTGGATGCCGAACAGGTTCGCGCCAACCGGCAGACCGTCTGCGCTTCGCTCGGTTTCACCCCCGAAGCCCTGACACTCCCCGGAATGCCTCATAGCGCCGCCGTCCTCCACGTCGGTTCGGAAGAGCGCGGACGCGGCGGTATGGAGCGCACGACGGTAATTAGGGGCTGCGACGCCCTCATCACCGACATCCCCGACATGCTGCTCTGCGTTACTGCGGCGGACTGCCTCTCGGTTTTCCTCGTCGATCCCGTGCATCGTGCCATCGGACTCGCGCACTCCGGCTGGCGCGGCACCGCAGGCCGCATCGTCCCTAACACGCTGGCCGCCATGACCTCCGCCTTCGGCACACGCCCGCAGGAGTGCCTCGCCGCCATCGGCCCCGGCATCAGCGGCGCAGGCTACGAGGTGGACGCCTCCGTTTTCCACGCCTTCTCCGAACCACCGGAGGCTGGCATCTTTACGCCTGCCCGCCCCGGACACTGGCTTCTCGATCTGACCGCTGCTGTGCAGTATCAACTGCTGCACTGCGGCGTTCTCCTGGCCGCGCTTTCCGTCTCCCCTTGGCGCACCGACTGCGATCCAGCTCTCTTTCACAGTCACCGCCTCGTTCCCGGATGCCCCCGCATGGGAGCCTTCCTCGGCCTGACTCTCTAAAGCGCTGTTGTGATATAATAACAGTCTAATGAACACACCTGAACTGCTGCCCATCTATCTCGACTATGCCGCGACGACTCCAACCGATCCGGAGGTCGCGGCGGCGATGCTGCCCTATCTCTCGGGGCCGTTGTCCCTGGGGAATGCCAGCAGTATTCATAGAGTAGGCAGGCAGGCGCGGGCCGCTGTGGATGAGGCGCGGGATGCGGTCGCCCGCCTGATTCAGGCCGACTATGCGGAACTCTACTTTACGGGCAGCGGCACGGAGGCGGACAATCTGGCGCTAATCGGCGCGATGCAGTCCGCGCCGCCTGGACGCAATCACCTCGTTGTGAGCGCCATCGAGCATCATGCCGTCCTGCACACGGCTCACTACCTGCAGACACAGGGCTTCGCCGTAACCACCGTTCCCTGCGGCTCCGACGGACTGGTTTCGCTGGAGGCCGTTGCAGAGGCAGTCACCGACCAGACAGCGCTCGTCTCGATCATGCACGCCAACAACGAGATCGGAACCATACAGCCCATCGCAGATTTCGCCCGAATCGCCCACGAGCGCGGTGCAAAGTTCCACACGGATGCGGTCCAGTCGGCGGGAATGCTGCCGGTCGATGTACGTGTGCTCGACTGCGATCTGCTTTCGCTCTGCGCCCACAAGATCTACGGGCCGAAGGGCGCGGGTGCGCTCTACATCCGGCAGGGCATCAAGGTTGCGCCACAGGTGCATGGGGGAGCGCAGGAACGGGAGAAGCGGGCAGGCACTGAAAACGTCACAGCGCTGGTCGGGTTTGGGAGAGCGGCAGAACTCAGCATTACGCGGCGTGACACGGATTCTGCGCATCTCACGATGCTGCGCGACCGATTCCTGACGCTGCTCCGTGCTGCCATCCCCGACCTGATTCTGAACGGACATCCGACGCTGCGCCTGCCGAACAACGTGAATGTCTCGGTTCCCGGAGCGGAAGGCACGACCCTGCTGATGAATCTCGACCGCAAAGGCATTGCCGCTTCCAGCGGTTCGGCCTGCTCCTCCGGCTCCCTGGAGCCTTCTCATGTTCTCAAAGCCATCGGACTCGCCGATACGCTCGCCTCCAGCGGCGTTCGCTTCTCCCTGGGCCGCACTACAACGGATGCCGAAATCGTTCAGGCAGCCGAAATCTTCGCCGCCATCGTCCAGCGCCTGCGCCGCCCAAGATAGAAGCGCCCAGGAAACCACCTCCCCCAACCCCCTCCTTCGTAAGGAGGGGGCTTCCAGAAAACTCCCTCCCCTTAAGAAGGGGCAGGGCCGGGGTGGGGTGAGGTCTCGGAATGTGTCAGCGCCGTTCGTTGGAACTCCTGAATTTCGGAGAGGGAGCGGACGCCGCACCAGCCGCCCATCTCGCCGCAGTTGAGAGCGGCTGCGGCAGAGGCGAAACGCACGGTGGTCAGAATGTCCCAGGCCTGAAGCTGGCCGTAGAGCAGGCCGGCACGGAAGATGTCGCCGGAGCCGGTCGTATCGACGACGCTCGGTGCGACATAAGCGGGAATGGACACGGCAGGCTGGCCGCTGCGCCCGCTCTCGGCGACGAAGCAGCCGTGTTCACCCCAGGTCACAATCGTGGTCGGGCCGCAGTCATCGCGAACCCGCGCGGCGAAGGCGGCGAGTGCGTCGGCGGAGAGGTCGCGTCCGACATGCTCGCTGGAAGTGACGACCTGCGAGGCGATCGCGTTGATGGCCGGATCTTTGGCATAGTCCATCGGCAGAGTGAACATTCCGGCAGAGGCGGCGGCCATGCAGGCCGCCGCGCCTGCATCGTAAGCGTTCGGCTCCATGGTGAACAAGCGGGAGGAAGCGGCGAGCACGGGGTCGAGGGGCGGGGGCTGCATCTCGGTGAAGCGATAGCCGAACATCGTGCGCTGGCCGTCCGGCGTGGACATGCAGACACAATAAGGTGTAAAGGCTGCGGCAGAGGCTGTCAG
>JAYTGR010000691.1:0-3995 GCA_043733205.1 Chthonomonadaceae bacterium | reverse complement strand
TAAGGGCAGACCGTCAAAAGCATGTACGAAGTAGAAAGAGGCAAAATACTAGCCGTGAAACTTATTTTCAAGTTATTGACAGCGACTGGCCTCCTTGTCCTATTCATCTTTTTCCCTGGTTCCCTCTCCCTTCTGGGAGCGACAGAACGCTTACCACGTTTTACCGACTACCCCGCCAGTCCCGTCTATCCGGGAAAGACGCACGCGTTGTTACCCAGATACAGAGACGCCCATCCGAAAACTGGCCTTCCTGACGCTGTAGAACGCAAGGCTGACTTTGCAGGCCACTATATTCTAATTCATGCCGGCTGCGGGGTTGGCTGCTCCTATGTGAGCGTAATGGATGCCAGAACCGGGAAGATATACCCGTTGGAAACACGCTGTTCCTTGATGATTGGGATGCCCTTCACTACCAAATCACGAGCAGGCTTCTAATTTTTCGAGGTGGACTGGATGATAAACATCTCACTCATGGAACCTACTGCTATGTCTTGAAAGCCAGCCGTTTTGTACGCCTGCGTTATATTCACTCCAAGTTCCACGGCTTCGATTGATGCCTGTAATCTCCCGGATCCGATCCGATGCAGGGATTGTAACCGCTAAGGACGGAGGGCGTCCCGGATCGCGGCAAGCCAGAGAGCGACCGCATAGGCGCCCGGATCGGGGAAACCCAGTACGCGCTCTCCGAAATAACTGGACCGTCCCAGCCGTGGAAGCATCGCGGCGGTCCGCTCCGCCCCTCTAGCTGCGGCCTGGACGGCAGCGTCCAGCGGTGACCCGGCAGCGTCGAAAACTGCGAGTGCGGATGCGAAAGCTGCGGCCGCCGGAGCCAGCGCATCGACCATGGTGCGGTCGCCTGGCTGCGCTCCGCCGATCTCCATGACGCCTTCGACCGCTGCGGTAAACGCTTTCGACCAGTCCTGCAAAGAAGGGCGGGGCGACTGTTCCAGGACGGCGGCAGCGCGGAGCAGCAGGATCGCATAGAGCGGGCCGGAAGTGCCGCCCATCACACGCCGGATCGTGGCGGACAGGGCACGAAGCACGGCATCCGGCGCTGCCGCCTCCGGATAGGTATCGATCTCCTGCAGGATGCTGTGGGCAGCGCGGGAGAAGCTGATGCCCATGTCGCCGTCCCCAGCCTGCCGGTCCATCTCCGTCAGGGTCGGCTCCGCTGCGAGCAGCGCTGCGCAGGCCGCCTCAATCGCTTTGCGCAAAGGCGAATCAGGAGCGAGCGCAGAGCCGCCGGTGGACGTTGGCGCTGTTGGAGCTTCCTGCACCGTGACTCGTTCCACACGACCAGAGAGCGTCGGCCAGGCACTCGTGTGCGTGGGAACATCCAGCCAGGCCAGACGTGTATCGTCGAGCGCCAGCAGAGTGAGCGAGATGCCCGCCATTTCGAGCGCTGAAAGGAAGGTGCCTGCCCAAGCGCGTTCCACCCGAAACCCCTTTTCCACCAGGAACTCCAGAGCGGACGCAGCGACGATGTTCAGTTCGCTCGTCGGAGTCGCCCCAAGATTGTTCACCAACAGCGCGACCCGGTCGTTCGGTTGGAGCGACAGGTCGGCGACGATCTGCGACAGCAGGCGCTCCACGATTTTATTAGCCGGCTGGATCAGCGTACGCTGCACGCCGGGCTCGCCATGAATACCAAGCCCCCATTCGATCTCCTCTTCCGCTAACTCGAAGCCAGGTTTGCCTGCCGCAGGCACGGTGCAGGCCGAGAGCGCGACGCCCATCGTTCCCATTGCTGCCGCTGCCGCGCGAGCCGCGTCTGCCACCTCCAGCAGACTGCGTCCTTCCGCAGCGGCAGCGCCCGCGATCTTATGAACCAGGACCGTCCCTGCCAGCCCGCGCCTGCCAGCGTGCGGGCCGTCCGCCGCCAGCGCCACATCGTCCGCGACGATTACCATCTCGACCGGAATGCCCTCGGAGCGAGCGATCTCCGCTGCCAGCCCGAAGTTCAGCCTGTCCCCGGTGTAGTTTTTGACGATGAGCAGCGCCCCCACCGGGCCTGCCACAGCCCGAATCGCATCGAGAACGGCATCGGTGGAGGGCGAGGTGAAGATCTCTCCCGCCACGGCAGCGCTGAGCATGCCCTGCCCGACATAGCCGCCGTGAGCCGGTTCGTGCCCCGAGCCTCCACCGGATATCAGGGCGACTTCGCCCCGTGCCGCCGCCTCTGCCGCATCCGCCCGCACGACGATGGAACCGCCCTGCAGGAGCGCCAGCCCCGGATTGAGCGCTGCCAGACCGCCGAGCATCTCCGTCACGACCGCAGAAACATCATTGATGAGTTTTTTCATGATTTATTGAGAAGCGCCGGGAGGAAAGAAACAGTCCGCTGTTTCTCCGATGTGAGAATGTGAGTGTCACAAAAGATCGTTGTTTATACTGCGCTGTAGTTTCTCTATACCGACATCAGATCCCTTTCGATTCTATCGGGTTGCAGGGTCATTCAGTTTTCGCCAGGGAACCGTATTTGAGTCCGCGCAGGCGGACCTTCGGCCGCAGGGCTCTAGCGAAGGACTTTAGTCCATCGTGCCATGTGAACTCACAGAGGGCAAACGGACTGACCCTGATCGGGTTGGCATTGTGGAAGTAAGCTGCCGAGCTATTTGGAGGCTTTGTACGCTTTTGGAGGTACTATAAACGTCTAACGTGATCTTTCTCAGCCGGAATGGATGGGCGAGAGAATAGAAACAACCCTGGAACGAGTCTGATCTTTATATCGTGGAAGGGCAAACGATGCGTCAGCGCAGAGGAGGGGAAGAAGGGCCGCAGTTCACTGGACGGGGAGAAGGTAAGCCGCCCCCGCCCTCGTCGGAGGAAGCCGCTCCTCTGACGTTACGGGAGCAGTGGAAACGAGCGCGGGACAATGCGCGTGTGATTCTGTCGGGGCTGCCGCGCGCTTTCGGTCTGGTCTGGAGCGCGCACAGGGGCTTCACGGTCTGTCTGGCGCTGATGGCGGTCGTCGGGGGGGCTTTCCCGACCGCCACGGCCTGGATCACCAAACTGCTGATCGATGGGGTGGTCGACGCCACGAATGCTGGAGGGCGCGCCGCAGAGGTCCACCGGGTCGTGGTCCTCGTCGTCGTGCAGCTGGCGCTGATGCTGGGAAGCGCGCTGCTGCAGGTGGCGCAGAGTATCGTGCAGCAGGGCCTGCAGGAGCTGACGGGCATCCGCGTCCAGCTCACTATCATGGAGCATGCGAACCGGCTCGACCTCGCCTTTTTCGAAAACCCCGCCTTTTACGACAAACTCCAGCAGGCGCAGAGCGAGGCTTCCTATCGCCCGATCGGCATGGTGCAGCAGCTGCTCAGTCTCGTGCGCTCCCTGATCACTTTCCTTTCGATGATCGCGCTGATCGCCCGCCTTGGGCCAGGCGTCGCCGCGATGGCCCTGATCGCGCCTATCCCCAGCTTCATCGCCAGTACGCGCTACGGCTGGCGCGGCTTCATGCAGGCACGCCGGCAGTCGCCGGACCGCCGACGTATGGGCTACTTCCTGGATCTGCTGACCCGAGACACCTACAACAAAGAGATCAAGCTTTTCGGGCTGGGCTCCCACTTCCTGGTGCGCTGGAAAGCGATCGCCGATCGCTTCTATCGTGAGAACCAGTCCCTGTTCACCCGCCGCGCCCTGATGGGCTTCCTCTGGGGCAACCTGACGACCCTGGTGACCAGCGGCACCTTTCTCTATGTAGCCATGCAGGCGATCTCGCGCCGCCTGACGCTCGGAGACCTGACCCTCTATACCCAGGCCGTCAGCAGCGTGCAGTCCAGCTTCCAGAGCATCCTCGGCAGCTTCTCCTCGCTCTACGAGGGCGGGCTCTATCTCAACAACCTCTTCTCTTTCCTCGACTATGAGCCCGCGATCCGCAACCGGCCCGACGCCGTTCCGCTGCCGGCTGTCCTCGAATCGGGCATCGAGTTCCGCCGCGTCAGCTTTACCTACCCCAACAAGAGTGCGCCCGCACTGGACGATGTCAGCTTTAC
>JAYTGR010000690.1:0-1281 GCA_043733205.1 Chthonomonadaceae bacterium | reverse complement strand
GGCGAGTCCCCAGCAGGGAAGCCTGGGCCGATTCGAGGCTGGCACGGGCTTCTTTTACTCTGCCCTGGGTCAGCCCTCCATCGAACGGCGTGAAGGTAACGGAGGCTCCGACCGTCAGACCATCGTTGTTGGGAAGGAAAGAATCGCCGCGTGAGGTGAACCCCAGTGTGCCTGCCACAACAGGCGCATTGGTCGTTCTGGCGGCGCTGACGGCATGCCGGTTCGCATCGACAGTCGCCTGCGCCTGAAGCACATCCGGCCGCTGCTTGAGCGCCTGATCGACCAGAGCATTGACATCGTCCGAGAGGAAAGGGGGCTCCCCACCCTCGACAGTGCCGATAGGAGTGCGGGCATCGATCCCCATCAGCAGCGCCAGATTCACACGCGCAATCGCAGCGTTGTTCTGCGCCACGGTCAGCGTGAGGACGCCTGCAGAGTACGTGGTCTCCGCTGCTGCGGCATCGGACGGCAGGCCCAGACCGGAGTTCAAACGGGCTCGTGCCAGATCGCGCTGCGAGCGGCGGTTGTCCAGATTCTCCTGGCTGACCACCACCAGCCGGTCGGCCTGTACGACCTGATAGTAGGCCTGTTTGACCTGGGAGACCAGATCGGACTGCACCCGTGTCAGATTCTGTTCGGCGGCGCGGCTGAGCGCCGCCGACTCACGCACGAGGTCGCGTGTATGGTTGAAATCGAAAATCAACTGCCGTACGGCCGCCGAAGCGGTAAACCCGGTTGCGCCGGTCGCGCTGCTGCCTGCGCTGGAACTGCCGCCCCCGGATGCAGTCGTCGATCCTCCCGTGGTTCCGCCCGTAGTTCCTCCGGTCGTCCCGCCTGCAGTGCCCCCCGTGGTTCCTCCGGTCGTCCCGCCTGCAGTGCCTCCTGTGGTTCCTCCGGTTGTCCCACCCGTCGTGCCTCCTGTGGCACCTCCGGTCGTTGGGGTTGTCACAGAGGAAGTGGAGCCGACGCCGGAGATCACGGTGACGTTGTTGTAGCCTGCGTTGAGCACGAGCGAGGGGAATAGAGCGGAGCGCACCTGCTCCTTGCGTCCCTGCGCCGCCGCTATTCCTGCCCGCGCTATCTCTACATTGGGCTGTTTGCGCAGCGCGATCCTCACCGCTTCATCGGCGGTAAGGGGTCGGTTCAGAACATCGGCGGCCGGGGGCGCCGTCGGGATCACGATCCTGGGCGGCACCTGTGTTTCCACGGTCTTCGGAGCGACCGGTGGGGTCTGTCCGCCGGGCGGATCCGGAATCTGAGCGGGTTTCGTATCGGCTGTCT
>JAYTGR010000689.1:0-4002 GCA_043733205.1 Chthonomonadaceae bacterium | reverse complement strand
TTCTGTGGGGCTGTCTGGCGTTCACAGCGCCCCGTGCCGCAGAAGAGATAAACACTTCTACGATCGAACTGATGAACCAGCTGAAACAGTATCCGCTCAACGGGGCCGGAAGTCTGCTGCGCACAGGGCTGCTGACAGTGCTCCCCGTAGGATTTCTGGCCTGGATCCCGTGCCGCGCGCTCCTGGGAATGGATGGTACGGCCGCCTGGGGAGTGTATAAAACTCCGCTCGCCGCCCTCGTTTTCGGACTGCTGGCGACCGCCGCTTTTAGAAAGGGACTGCGTTACTATGCCCGAACCGGCTCACAGCGCTACAACGACCTCGGACACCGTAGTTGAGCTGGCTGGTGTGCATAAATCGTTCCGGCAGCGGCAGCGTTCCGAGCGGCTGAACGAAGTGTTCAAGAACCTGTTTCGGCCCGAGATCAAAGAAGTACACGCTCTGCGGGACATCTCGATGCGGATCGAACGCGGCGAAATCGTGGCTTATGCGGGGCCGAATGGGGCTGGGAAGAGCACGACGATCAAACTCTGTTCGGGGATGCTCGGACCCGATCGGGGCACGGTGCGCGTGCTCGGCTTCGACCCCCTGCGCGAGCGTGTCCGGTTTGTAGGCCGCATCGGCGTCGTCTTCGGACAGCGGACGGAACTGTGGAACGATCATCCGGTGGCCGCGAGCTTCGAGTGGAAGCGGGTCGTCTGGGACATCCCGCGCGAACGCTACAACCGCATGCTGGGTTTCGTGAAGGAGGTGCTGGGGATGGAGGAGTTCTTCCAGAGCCTGGTGCGGGAACTCAGTCTGGGGCAGCGGATGCGGGCGGACCTGGGGCTGGCGCTGCTCCACGAGCCGGAGATCCTCTTCCTGGATGAGCCGACCCTCGGCCTCGATGTCCTGGCCAAACGCAATATCCTGCAGTTCATCAAGGAGATCAATCAGGAGCGCCGCATGACCGTCATGGTGACGAGCCACGATATGGCGGAGCTGGAGCAGCTGGCAGGCCGCATCGTGCTGGTGGATAAAGGCCGCATCGCCTACGACGGCGACTTCGTCCGCCTGCGCCGCGAATTCGCCGACCGCCGCAGCCTCATGATCGAGACCGAGACAGAGACTGCCCCCCGACTGACCGGCGCAGAACACCTGAAAAGCGAAGCCAACCGCCATGAATACGCCTTCGACGGAGCGCAGGTCGGCATCGCCTCGCTGCTGCAGCAGGCTGCCGAACAGACGCGCCTGATCGACGTCGAAACCCATCGCGCCCAGATCGACGACGTCATCGCGGACATCTACGAACGCTGGCAAAAGACCTGAAGAGCGGCGTCTTGACGCAGCGAACGGGAGAAGGAAAAGCTGTGAGGCTGGGGGGCGCAGATAGACGCCGGCTTTTGACGTCTCGGCATACGGTCGATTGTGAGGCATGTCACATGAAGAGTGTGAGGTGGGATACGCTCTGCAGAGAGCGCAGGTGGCAGAATAACTCTGTCGCAGAAAAGGTGGGGCCATTCATGCAGACGGGTTCCAAAAGAAGCCGTGCAGATGCCCGATTCTGAGATGCAAAATATCCTTTCAGAATGGGAGAAAGAATGATGACGACTTTGGCCGCGCAGGCACAGATGACAGAGATCGAGCAGACCCCGCGTTGTGCGATCGAACAGTGGCAGAAGAAGGAGATCAATGGCACTGCCCTGATGCGGCGGCTCATAGCCTGGAAGCACTGGAATATCGCCATTTTCGAATCCGCCGCTGTCGAGATGCTGGCGACCAATGCGGCCTCATGCATTATGTACGGTCGGGACCCGAAAGGCGTCGGACGCCTCTTTCTCTATTCCGACAATGCGGCCTATGCCATTTTCTGCAGGCAGGCCGAAGCCGATGACTATCAGCATTTTTTGACAGCGTCCGGTGGCTGGATCTTCCGCCTGTCTCTGGAAGGCATCTCCGAAATCGTAATCGATCCCTTCTCTCCTACAGAGATCGTGTATGGGGAGGAGCATTTTGCGTGGCTTTGGGAGATGGCAGACGCGATGGAGGTGGAAGAAGCGCTGACGAAGCTGCGGTTCCAGCCTGAGAGCGCGGACGATGTGATTCCCTTGGTAAGGGACTATGCGAGCTATGTCCTTGCCGTCAACAGGGTCCGTGGGGGGACGGTCCTGGCTATGGCTCCTGACGCACGGGGGCGGCAGCTGGCTGCTGTCTTCACCAGTATGGAGGCCTTCGACGCCTTTTATCCGGAAGGGAAACAGGGCTGTCCGGACGGAGAGCTGCTGATACTAAACATGTCCGGCATCGAACTCTTTTCCCATCTTGCAAAGATGAACCTGGAGGGCATGGTCTTCAACTGCAGCGGGCCGGCACGTCCCATCGCCTTTGCCGCTGGTATCGCGCAGGTCATCCTGGATTCCGTTCCTCAGTCCGAGCAGACAGCCGTTTAAGTCTGCCTTCGTCCCAAATTCATTCTGCCTGACGACGTCGCTGCTCCTATCGGGCAGCGGCGTTTGGTTTTCTCCTTCTGGTCCTGCCGCACAGGAAAGAGACAGCAAAATCGGCTGCCGCTGAAACGAAAGTGCGTCCGCATCAGTCACTCTTAGTGTAAGCGATTATTGCAGGCTCATCCCGTCTTTAGATGCGACAGACCCATTCAAGGAGAACCACGATGTTCGATCCCAAAGGTTTTGAGAACTCCCGCCCGGACGGCTTCAGCGTGCTCGAAGTCGTATCGGGCCTGCACGATCTGGACGGCCCCCGTCGGTTCGTTCCGCTCAGACACACCCATCTTACCGGCGACATCACCGGCCCGCTCGCCGACATGCGGCTGACACAGACCTTCGGTTACCGTGCGCAAGAGTGCGATAAAGTGCTCGAAGCCCTCTATCGCTTTCCGCTGCCCGGCGATGCCGCCGTTACCGGAGTAACCGTGCGTTTCGGCGATGTCACCCTCCAGGCTGAATTGAAGGAGCGTACGCGCGCCGAGGCGGACTACGAAGCAGCGAAGCAGCAGGGCAGGCAGGCCACGCTCGCGACACGGGAAAGCCCGGATGTCTTTACGCTGCATGTCGCCGGTATTAAGCCCGATCAGGAGGTGACCGTCGAGACGGCCTATGTGCAGCTGGCACGGTACGAAGGCTCGGACTGGACCCTGCGCATTCCCCTGACGACCGCGCCGCGCTATGTCCGTGGCGACGAGGCTGCCTCCCGTCACGCGAACGGGCAGCCGCTGGCCCTGATGCGCGATCCTGTCCACCGCTTTACGCTGGATCTTAACCTGCAGGAGGCCGAGAACATCAAGAGCCCGACCCATGCGCTCGACATAACCGCTGGGGAGGAGAGGCAGCGCGTGCGTCTGAGGGATGGCGAGGTCGTTCCGGATCGTGACTGTGTGCTGGCCTGGCGCGCTCGGCAGACCGATCGGCATCCTGCCCTGCATGTGCTGCTGCACGACGACACGGCCACGAAGCAGGTCTATTTCCTGGCTCTGCTCGCCCCGCCCCGAACGCGCCCTGCGGGCGGCCTCGTTCCCCGCGAGGCGATCCTGCTCGTGGACCATTCCGGCTCGATGCGGGGCGCCAAGTGGGACGCCGCCGACTGGACCGTGACGCGCTTCCTGCAGGGGCTCACGCCGCAGGATACCTTTGCTCTCGGACTGTTCCACGATGCCACCCAGTGGTTTGCACCGAAGCCGGTCGCCGCTGCCCCGAATGCTGTCGCAGCGGCTGTGAAATATCTGCAGAACAACCAGAACAGCGGCGGCACGAATCTGGGCGTCGCCCTGGAACAGGCCCTCAGTCTGCCGCGCACCGCCGGCTCCCGCGCCCGGCATACCCTCCTCGTGACCGATGCCGAAGTCTCCGATGCGGGGCGTATCCTGCGAATGGCGAGCGAAGAAGCGCAGCAGGCCCAGCGTCGGCGTATCAGCGTCCTCTGCATCGATGCAGCCCCGAACTCCCTGCTGGCAAACGAACTGGCGGAGCGCGGGGGCGGTGTCTCCCGCTTCCTGACGAGCGATCC
>JAYTGR010000688.1:0-4002 GCA_043733205.1 Chthonomonadaceae bacterium | reverse complement strand
GCGGCTCGGAGGCGTCTATCCTGCCCATCGCCTCCAGCGCCGCGCGGCGGACCTCCCAGTCGTTCCTGGGGCCTGCCTCTTTGAGGATCAGGGTAATGCTCTCATCGGTATGCGTGCCGACAAGCGCGCTGTAGGCCGCCGTGCGGATTCGGTCGTGCAGGGACGGCATCTCCACCGCCTTCGTGAGAACGTTCAGACTGCCGTGCGGATCCCAGCCGGCCAGCGCGGAGAGGGAGGCAGTGACGACGGCGTAAGGCTCCGTGTCGCTGACCAGCGCGGTGAGTGTGGCCGTGTCCTCTGCCGTTTTGGGCAGCAGACCGAGAGCGCGAACCGCCTGTTCGCGGCGGTCGAAGGAGGCATGTTTCAGCTGCGCTCGAAACACCGGCCGCAGATCCTCGCGCTTCAGCTCTCCCAGACGCCCTAAATTGAAGACCGGGAACGCGCCTGTATCGGCGCGAATCGCCTCTGTGACGGCCTGGAGCGCGCTGTTGGAAGGAGTTCCTGACAGCATTTGGGACATGGCCTCGGCCCGGTCGATGGGATTGGGAGCGGCTTTCAGGATCGCCGGCAGCTCCGAGTCGGTCCAATGTTTGGCCGGGATCTCGCGCAGGAAGTCGTGGTCGGGGTCGAGCAGCACGGCATCGGGTTTCGCGGACGCGTCGAGGGTGAAGACCTCTGCCGTCTGATGCAGCGCAATCCTCGTGCGTGTCAGTCTGCCGTCCACGATCAGGCCGACGGTCGCGTGGAGCGCGTAGGTCGGCGTGCCGTCCCTGGTGTCCTGGGTCTGTTTGACGGTGAGGAGAACCTTCTTCTCCGGTTCATCCCAGGTCCAGGCCGTGTCGAGCACGGGATGGCCGGGCTTGAAGATCCACTGCTCGAAGAACGGCTCCAGATCGACGCCGGTCGCGTCGGTCATGGAGCGGCACAGGTCGTGGCTGTCGACCGGGGTGTGCCGATGTGCCGTCAGATAAGCGTGAATTCCCCCAAAGAACGGCTTGTCGCCCAGCATTCTGCGCAGGGTGTGCAGCACCGCGCCGCCCTTGGGGTAGGTGTGGCCGTCGAACATCGCGTTGGCGTTCGGGTAGAGGTCGGTCGCAATAGGCCGCTTGTAGCGTCGGCTCTCGCCGAAGTAGGCCTGCATGTCCCCTTCGATCTCCTGCGCATACGCGGTCTCTCCCCGGCTGTGCTCCAGGTAGAGCGCCTCGAAGAACGTGGCGAAGCTCTCGTTGAGCCAGATATGGCCCCAGTCTTTGCAGGTGACCAGATCGCCGAACCACTGATGCGCCAGTTCGTGCGAGTTCAGCGAGGCCATGCGGTGGAATCCCTCACGCGGATCGGTCAGATCGCCTTCGGGCAGGGTCGTGGCGCTGACATTCTCCATGCCGCCGCCGAAGTCGTACATCGCGTTCTCCGCATACTTGGGCCAGGCGAACTTGACACCGGTGATGTCGGAGAAGAAGGAGAGCATGTCCGGCGTGTCCCCGAACGACGCTTCCAGCAGGCTGCCTTTGCCTTTGGGCGCGACATACAGCAGCGGCACGCCGCGCCATGTCGATGTCTTGGTATCGAACGGCCCCGCGACCAGGGAGAGCAGATAGGTCGCATGCGGCTGCGTCATCTGCCAGTGGACGGTGCGCGTCTTACCGCCGATGTTGAGAACGTTGGAGCGCAGGACTCCGTTGCCGATCACGGTCCAGTCGGCGGGCACGGTGACCGTCGTTTCACTGGTGGAGAGGTGGTTGGGATAGTCCCAGGTGGGCACCCACTCCCGATTCTGCTCCGGCTCGCCCTGAGTCCAGAATCCGACCCGATCCGGCCGATGGGGGGCAGGCTCGATCCAGTGCAGCCCGCTGTCGGCCATAATGCCCCCGCGCTCTTTCTTCCCGCCGCCCGTATAGCGGATCGTCACATCCGCCATTTCGCTCCGCGCCAGGGGCCTGGGAGCGGCGACAAGCAGCCTGTCCTCGACCCGCGTGAAGGTCGCAGCCGCCCCGGCAACCGTACAGGACTGCACCCTGAGGTTTTTGCCGCAGTGAAAGGTCAGTATCTTCACGCCGTCATGCAGCGCGGCGACCCGATTGACGACCACGCCTGTGAACGCGCGATGCGGATAATCGACATGGAAGTCCAGCGCCAGATGTACCAGATCGTAGTCCCGATCCGGCGCATAGTGCAGGGTCGCATTCGGCGGCGCAAAAGGGCCTGGCGGGGGAACATCTTTCGTCTGAGCAAAAGCGAGGGAAGCGCCCAGCAGGCACAGAGCGGAGGCAGCGAACAGCGAGGGAAAGCGCAAGGGAATCTCCTTCAGATAAATAGGACACCGCGCGAATCCGTCTGCGCCGACGTTCACGACAATCCAGCGCGATCGAACGTACGCACCAACTGGCGCGATTGTAGCTAAAATCGCACGGAAGTGTCAAGGCGTGCGCTATCCCGTTATTGATTTCAGGCATGCACGGAGGTATTCGACCTGGCCGTGGAGAATTCGGAGGCTAATGTTGTATGCTCTTCCCGAGACAGGTAAATAATTGGTAAATCATACCCTCGTACCAAACGTGAACCGCACTAATCCAGACCGTTGGAAAGCCGATGTTATCCTGTCTGTGGACATGTATAACATCTGGTTCATGGAGTTTGCGCCCTCTGCGTTTCGTGAGACACGCCTGAAGGTTACGGCTGCTGTCGAAGCGACCCTGCATACCACCGACAACCTTGCGAATGTCAGTGTTGCTTTGCTCAAAGCCAATCCAGGTGTTCTTCCGACACTGCGCATGTCGACCTGCCCACCGATAGCCGTTGACCGCTTGATCGGCCTAGCCGGTGTATCGAAAAACCTTGTCAGTGCCATGGAAGCGAACAAACTGCTCCCTCGCATGGTCACCGCGTCTCTTGAAAGCGATTTGGAAAGGATCGGCACGATCATCGAAAAGATGGCTGATCCAGACATCTTTGTTTGGCTCAAACGCGAAAACAAACAGGCAACGGAGACCGAAGTTCATCGTGCCGCCACTATCGTTGCCGATCGGCTCTGCGGAGCCGTTGCCAACCCAATTATTCGCAATGCCCAGGAGAAGCGTCAACTTGCGGCCATCGCAGCGTGGCTCGAAGTTCGCGGCTATAAGCGCATAGAGAATGGGATGCGGTATGATGCGATGCCTCCCGGTTCGTTTTCTTTCCACACGAATGTACCTGTCAAGCTTGAAGGCGGGCTTATAACCATTAATATCACGGTTGACGCGGTTGTGATGCCCCTCACGTCTATCCCAGGAGATATGCCTCTATTGATCGAGGCTAAGTCTGCCGGCGACTTCACGAACGTCAACAAACGGCGCAAGGAAGAGGCTGTGAAAATGGTCCAGCTGCGGAACAGCTATGGGCCGAATGTACGCTTCATTCTGTTTCTGTGCGGATACTTCGATACCGGGTATCTTGGTTATGAAGCCGCCGAGGGAATCGACTGGGTCTGGGAACATCATATCGATGATCTTGCAGAGTTTGGAATATAAGCATGAATGCACTCGCATTTACGGAAGAAGCACGACTGAAAATTCAAACAGCCTGCGATTCAGCCAAGACGCTTCTGGAGCGTAACCGACTGGGGCAGTTCGCAACCCCGTCACTGCTTGCATCGGATGTGCTCGGCTATGCACAGCACCTGCTCCCAGCAGCCATGCCCGTGCGTTTCCTTGACCCTGGAATCGGAACAGGATCGTTCTATGCAGCGTTGTTACGTGCGTTTTCCGACCGGTCTATCGATGCCGCCACGGGGTTCGAGATCGATCCTCATTACGGTCAGCCCGCCCGCGCGCTTTGGCAGGACTATCCTCTGGACATTCGCCTCGACGACTTTACCAAGGCTTTGCCCCCTAAAACGGAGGAACAATACAATCTGATCGTTTGTAATCCGCCTTATGTACGGCATCATCATCTTGAGGCTGCGGAGAAAGTTCGACTGCAGAGTGCAACTGCCGCTGCCTGCGGGGTGCATATAGGCGGACTAGC
>JAYTGR010000687.1:0-10633 GCA_043733205.1 Chthonomonadaceae bacterium | reverse complement strand
TCTTCATCGGAGAGTATGGTTTCCCCGCACAGAGCGTTGGGGCGCAGAAGCAGGCCGACCGCTCCCGTGAGGTGATTCAGGCCGGCCTGGAGTGGGGCTGTCCGTACATCCTCTACTGGGAGATGTACAACAATGAGGTGACCGATGGCCAGCATGCCGGCTTCTGGCTGATCGATGACAAAAACCAAAAACAGCCTGTCTACTACCTTCTCCAGGACTTTCTCATCCGGGCAAAAGCCTACACGACGGACTATCTGAAGGCACACAAAAGACTGCCCACCGCCGCAGAGTTCCGACAGCAGTCCTCACATTTTCTATAATCGATAACGAGACATACCCCGCAGAAAAGCCTCCACAGGAGGAAGCAGAACTTCTCGCAAAGGAGAAGTTCTGCTACTGACGACACTGCTGCAGGAAGCGCTCAGCCACCGCAGCGAGATTGGCATGGTCAGGCACGTTTGTGGTTTCCTTACTGTGGCTGACCCGGCAGATTGGAACAGTGGAAGCCTCGCTCAAACTCCCCATCCTGCTTTGCCTCTATGGCAGTCGCAGGATGGGGATGGCGTTTCAAGCGAAGCGACCACAAACGGTTCCTGATCGTGGGTCACTCTTTCCAGACTTCCATCTCCGTCACGCCGCTGCGCGAATCGCCGCGGTGGGTGAAGAGGACGCGGATCTTCTGGGCAGTGACATGCGCGAAGATCACGGTATTTACGGCGCTGCCTGTCGGCACAGCGGGGCTCTTCACCTGACGTTCGGCGTCTCTCCACTGCCCGTCCATCAGGTACTGGACAGTGTAACCGGCGGGAGGCTGGACGCCGCCGTGATCGTCGTAGAGAGCGAGTTCCACTCTGCCGACCTCTTTCGGTGCGCCGAAATCGATCTCCAGCCAGTCGGTGAGGCTCTTGGAACCGTAGCTGGTCCAGCGGTTTACCGGGGTGGGCCGATAGTTCACGCGGCCGTCGTTCGCCCATTTCGGGAGGCCGCCGAAGATGTCGTGGAACGAAGCATCCGCCTTTGGAAAGCCCTCTCCTTGTGTGTTCAGCGCCAGGTTGCCGGGCGGAGGCGGCGCTGCCGTGTAGACCCCCTGTCCTTCTCCCCACACTTCGATCTCACTGAGCCCTGTCCTCCCCACTGCAGAATGCGTGAACACGATCCTTACTTTCTGAAGATCCTGGGGAGCAAAGGAGACCGTATTAGCGCGGTGTCCTGTCGGAAGGGCAGGCGTTCGCATCGTGCCGGGAATCGGAACCCAGGCGCTGCCGTTCCAGGTTTCGACATCGAAGCGGAGCGGCGCCGCCACCTCCGCGCCGTCGTCCAGAAAGTAGAGTTTTACTTGATGGACGCGCCGGGACGTGCCCATGTCCAGCGCGATCCAGTCGGCGGCGTTCGGGGAGCCGACCGTGGTCCAGCGGTTGGGGGGGCTCTTGGCATACCAGATGTTGCCGTCGTTGACGGCGCCTATCGGGGTGCGCGGGTCGGTGAACGAGGCGGTAATGCGTGGGTAGTAGTCGCCGTCGTTATTGACGGCATAGTTGCGCGGCGTGTTCAAGGCGATAGGCTGCGACTTGAGCGCAGGAAGCTTTGTCGTGATCCTGCCCAGCGTGCCTCGGGAAGCGATGGACATGCCGTCCGCCAGGATGTGAAATCCGATGCCGCGATGGTAGTGTGATCCGTCCCGGTCCCAGAAGATGCTGAGGCGATGCCCCCGGTACGAGACGTCGTCCAGCGCGAACCAAGGCCAGTCCGAAGGCGCGAGGGGATCGATATCGAGGATATTGTCTGCACGCGTCTTCAGCCCGACCAAGCCGGTAATGACCAGGTCGTTGAAGCTGCTGTGGAAGTAGTGCTCGCTGTGGTTGTACGAGTCGTGCCCCTCGAAGGAGCCTGTATCGGGGTTGAGAGCCTCGGCGAGATAAGGCTTCCCTTCCTTGCGATGCGAGACCGCAAAGGTGTGGAGCAGATTCCGGTAGTCGTCGCGCGTAACGACGTCCTGCTTATAGTTGTGCAGCAGGTTCGCCAGCGCCTTGAGGGTTTGTGAGGTAGCATAGGGCCAGGACTGCCCGCTCCACCAGCAGCAGGAGTTCTTCAGGACGAACAGAGGGTCGTGGCGCTCGACGGTGGTCGGACCATAGTCGGCCAGAAAGAAGTTGGAGTCCATTAGGAACTTCCACGCCGACTCATAGCCGGGATCGGGCAGGTTGAACTGCCAGGGAACGTATCCGTACTCCTCGCGGCCATGTTCGCTGCCTGCATATTTGCCGGACTGATAGGTCAGCGTGTTCTTAAGGACCATGCTGCCTGCGGCGTCGGTTTCGTCGTGCATGGACATTGGGAAGAAGAATTCGCGTTTTGGGTCCCAGAGCAGCGTCTGTACCTTTTGTTTGAGCGTGGCGGCTTTAGCACTATAGGTTTGGGCGGTCGCAGTGTCTCCGGCGAGACGAGCTACGCTGGCAATGGCCAGAGCATCGGCATACATGTAGGCGTTGAAGTCCGGACGGTAACCGTTCGCGCCGCGCATGATATCTTTTGTCTGACGGCTGTTGATGTTGAACTCCATGCCGTCATCATGGCCGTTTTGCCAGAACAGCCCTTTCTCGGGCACGAACTGACGTTTCTCCCACCCTTCGAAGTTGTTCTTGAGGTCCGGCAGCAGATCCTTTACGAAGGCGTCATTGGGATGAACCTCGTTCGCGGCCCAGACCGCGTCGGCGATCCAGCAGCCGTAGTTACGCGGCTGTGCGTCGGGCGTGCGGAACCAGTAGCGCGCATAGTCCCGGGCATAGCGCGGGTCGCGCAGCCAGCGCACTTCGTAGAGCTGATGCCCTGCCGGACAGCTGATCGCGCCGTATGCGCCGCTCCAGAACGGCCGATCCATAAACTCCGTGAAGCTGTATCCGCTGTTGGGCGAACCGTAGGTGAGATGCTTCGTCACAAGCTCCCAGCGGTAGTACCAGGTCGTGACGATCTCCTGATCCGGGCACTCGAAAAACGGGATGTTCGCCTTGTACCAGTCCCAATCCCGATTGTCCCACCAGATATAGGCATCGAGGGCTTTCTGCTTGTCGATAATGTCAGCCGAAGCGGTGACGGCCGATCCGCAGAATACCAGAAGCAGCCACAACAGGAACGCCATACGGCTGGCGCGAGGCGGCAGAATCGCAGCAAAAAGGGCGGAAGGGTTTTCGGCCGCGCGGAACGGCGAGATTTCAAATGGCATAGAAGGGAACTCCTGGGGCACTGCGCGAATCCAGCGCTATCTCCCTATGTTGTGCCCCGGCAAGGCAGAATCCTGCTCCTATTTCAAGAACGGCCTGATTCAGGGGAACCCGACAGATGCAGCGCTTCCGCACCGAACTCCCGACCGAGCCAGGAAAACAGCCTCGGTGGGGACCGGACTGCAGATGCCGCCGACCGAACAAAATTTGTTATAACGTCGTCCTGAACTTGACAAAAGGGGGAGATATAGGCTAAAACAGCAGAACAGATTTTCCTCTATAAAACCCTGCTCGGCATTGACGCCACGCTGACGAACGATTTCCCGCCGCACTGTGCGGCAGGAGCCTTTGTTTGGCGTGGTTTTTTGCCGCGTGGGGTTTTGATCTGTGACCCGCCATTAATTTTTAAGGAGAGTGATCGAAGTGAAATCCACTACTGGCAGACAGGAAGCCATTTCTGCTGTCATCAACTACAAGCCGCTGGTCAATGCTATCGACCTGGAAGGCAAAACCTCACGTGCGCTGTACGGCACCAATGTTTTCAGCGACTCCGTGATGAAAGAGCTGCTGTCGCGTCCCGTTTACAAAGCGCTGCGCCGCACCATCGACCGCGGCGAAAAGCTCGACTATGCGATCGCGGACGCCGTTGCGACCGCCATGAAGGGCTGGGCGCTGGAAAAGGGCGCAACGCACTTCACCCACGTCTTCTATCCTCTGACCAGCCTGACGGCGGAGAAACACGACAGCTTCTTCGATCCGGACGGCGCAGGCGGCACCATTGCACAGTTCGCGGGCAGCGCGCTGATCCAGGGAGAACCCGACGCTTCCAGTTTCCCGTCCGGCGGCATCCGCTCGACATTTGAAGCCCGAGGCTATACAGCGTGGGATGTGACCAGTCCGGCCTATATCTATGAGAATCCCAATGGCAACACCCTCTGCATCCCGACCGCTTTTCTGTCGTGGACTGGCGAAGCGCTGGATCACAAGACGCCTCTCCTGCGCTCGATGCAGGCGCTGAACCTGCAGGCGCAGCGCATCCTCAAACTGTTCGGGCACGACGACCCGGGCATGGTGACGGCGACGGCGGGGCCGGAGCAGGAGTACTTCCTGATCGACCGCAACTTCTTCTTCGCCCGCCCCGACCTGCTCAATGCGGGACGGACGCTTTTCGGCGCGAAACCGCCGAAAGGTCAGGAGTTCGAAGACCACTATTTCGGCGCGATCCCCGAACGTGTGCTGGCCTTCATGATGGAAGCCGAGCATGAGTTCTACAAGCAGGGGATCCCGATCAAGACCCGCCATAACGAGGTCGCGCCCGGTCAGTTCGAGATCGCCCCGGTCTACGAAAGCGCGAATCTCGCGCACGATCACCAGCACATCATCATGCTGCAGCTGCAGCGCGTGGCGGCAAAATACGGGATGGCCTGCCTGCTGCACGAAAAGCCGTTCGCCGGAATCAATGGATCGGGCAAGCACGTCAACTGGTCTCTGGGCTGCAAACTCGGCAACCTGCTCGATCCGGGCGACACCCCGCACGCAAACGCGCAGTTCCTCGTTTTCTGCGCCGCCGTCATCCGTGCCGTCCATAAATACTCCACGCTCCTGCGGGCCTCGGTCGCGTCGGCAGGCAACGATCACCGCCTGGGAGCCAACGAAGCGCCGCCAGCGATCATCTCGGTCTTCCTCGGCGAACAACTCGAGGACGTCTTCAATCAGATCAAAGGCGGTTCCGCCGACAGTTCGATCATGGCGGGAACGCTGACGGTCGGCGTGGATACTCTGCCCACGCTGCCCCGGCATGCTGGCGACCGCAACCGCACCAGTCCCTTCGCTTTCACCGGCAACCGTTTCGAGTTCCGCGCCGTGGGCTCGAACCAGTCCATCGCGTGGCCGCTGGTCGTGATGAACTGCATCGTCGCCGATTCGCTGGACTTCATTGCGACGCAGCTGGAGGAGGCGACCAAAGACGATCCGTCCAAACTGAACGCAGCGATTCAGTCGGTGCTTCAGGGCATCGCCTCCGAACACAGCGCCATTATTTTTGGCGGCAACGGCTATTCCGAAGCCTGGCATCAGGAGGCCGCGAACCGGGGCCTGCCGAACCTGCGGAACACGGTCGAAGCACTGCCCGCTATGGTCAGCCCGGAAAATATTGCGGTGCTTGGCAAATACTCCGTCCTGTCCGAGCGGGAACTGACGAGCCGGTACGAGATCTATCTCGATCGTTACTGCCTGGACATCAATACGGAGGGCATGCTGGCGCTGGAGATCGCCAAAACCAAGATCCTGCCCGCTGCGCTGACCTATCAGTCGCAGCTGACGGCGCTGGCCGTGGGCCTGAAAAGCCTGAACAAAGAGCCAAAAACGGCTCTGCTCGATCAGATGATCGGCCTGACAGAGGCATTGGAAAGCGAAATCCACACGCTTGAACATGCGCTGGCGCACGAGGGCGAAGGCGACGCGCTGGCCCATGCGAAGCATTTCCGGGATGTGGTCGTTCCGGCAATGCTGGCGGTTCGGGTCGCGGCGGATGCGCTGGAAGGCGTGGTTTCCGACGAACTCTGGCCGCTCCCGACCTATCAGGAGATGCTGTTCATCAAATAGCGACAACGATGCCACTCTTTCGATGCCGTTAGTCGAAAGAGTGGGCACCGTGCCCCCAGGTCCATGAGGCACCAAATAGCCACTGGCATCGCCTCCCTCCTCTCGCCTGACAGCGCTTTCCCACAACGAGAATGGTTCCGAACGCTGCATCGTGTACAATATATGCAGTTCCAGAATTGAAAGCGAGGAAATTACAAGTGGTCATCGTTCCCGCACAAGCGGAAGAGAAGTATTCCACTTGTTTGCGTTCTTAACGGACGTACATATCCACTGAGGAGGAGCGAGGTTTAGCGTGTCTCTTTGGGTCGTTGATAACCAGCCAGCGAAACGATTGGCGCTTCACGGTGAAGCGATTGTTGAGGTGATCCGTGATTTAGGCCATGAGGTCGTTGAGACAATTTATGACCCAGAGAACGATCGATTTCCGCGTGACCTCGATCCTGTTTTTGCGGCTTCGCGTCCGGTAATTCTGCGTGGTTCGGTTGGGTTTGCTACCTGGACACATGCGCATTGGCCGATCTCTCCCGGTGCATTCCGTTCGGAGTTATTGCGTCCTTCCTCATATCTGCCCGCTTATGGCGACCTGGCTCTCAACTCGAATGCCATCATCACCAGTTATGCAGAGTTCCAGACTCGACGCGCTGAGTTCGAAGACCGCCTGAGCGGCACGCTCTTTGTCAAACCTGCTGACGGGGGCAAACTGCTGTCCGGGACAATCCTGGAATCCGGACGTTCCCTCTTCGATGCGCACTATTCGAGTCACCGAAGATGGTTCGACCCTCCAGAGGATTTCCGTCTGCTGCTGGCCCGATCGTGTACGATCTTCGCGGAGTGGCGTTTTGTGATCGCAGGCGACAAAGCCATCGCCAACTCGCAGTATAAAAGGGGATCTGTATTAGAAAGCCGACGGGGTGCGCCGGAAGGGGCCGAAGTTCTGGCGGACACGCTGGCAAAATATACCTGGAGACCTGCGGATGTTTTCATCGCGGATATTGCCGAAACGGAAAGCGGTTTTCGACTGTTGGAACTGAACACATTCGGAACGGCTGGCCTGTATGACTGCGACCTAAAAGCCATCGTACAAGCCGTTTCCGTCTATGCCCTTTGAGTTCTCCGAGTGTGGAACCGGCATGGAAAGCTGGTTCCTTTTCTATTTTTTGGGAAGCGTGCGAATATCGGAAAGGGCGATGAGGTTGGAGCGTGCGGCGGGAGGCGTTTGAGTGCGGACTTTGTCGGCAAAGGCGCATTTGCCGCAGCCGCCGCAGCCTTCGCTTTTATTGCTGAAGAAACGGCGGGCAGAGGCGGCCAGATTGCGGCCGAGATAGACGGCGGCAACGGCGACGATCACAAGGGTGATGATTTGTTGAGCGGACATGATAGTAAGAACGGCTCCTCTCTACTGGAATCCGAGCAGATGACCGACCTGAGCGACCAGGAACGTGACGCCCCAGGCTAGGCCGGTCATATAGGCTATTTGAAACAGCGGCCATTTCCAGCCGTTGGTTTCGCGGCGCACGACCGCGACGGTGGACATACACTGCATCGCCAGAACATAGTAGACCATCAGGCAGACGGCGACCAGCGGAGTGAAGACGTGACGGCCTGTCCGTGGGTCGATATCCTCGCGCAGTTTGTTCCGCAGATCCACCTGTCCCGTATCCGAATCGGCGGCATCCACATTGTAGACCGTTCCCATCGCCGATACGAACACCTCGCGCGCAACGAACGACGAGACGATTCCCACGCCCATCTTCCAGTCGAAGCCCAGCGGCGCGATCAATGGTTCGATGCCGCGCCCCATTGTGCCGACATAGGAGTGCTCCAGGCGGGCCTGACTCGTGGGAAGCTCGGGATGCTTCGGATAGTAGGCCAGCGCCCACAGGACGACGGAGACAGCCAGGATCACGGTCGCAGCGCGCTTCAGGAAGAGGCCAGCGCGCTCGATCATCTGAAAAACTACCGTCTTCAGACTCGGCATGCGGTAGGGCGGCAGCTCCAGCAGGAAGGTAGGCGCGACCCCTTTCAGAAGCGTCCGGTGGAACAGCCAGGCCATACAGAAAGCGGCGATCATCCCCAGGAAATACATCGAGACCAGTGTGAGGCCAGGCAGGGTCAGCAGCGTCAGGCCCCCGAGCCCCAGCACACGCTTAGCCGGAATAAACGCGCCGATCATCAGGGCATAGACCGGCAGTCGTGCCGAGCAGGACATCAACGGCGCGACCAGGATGGTGATCAGCCGCGCCTTACGGTCTCCGATCGTGCGCGTTGCCATAATCGCAGGAATGGCGCAGGCGAAAGACGACAGCAGCGGGATGAAACTCTTGCCGTGCAGACCGACTTTGCTCATCAGGCGGTCCATCAGAAAGGCGGCGCGCGCCATGTAGCCGGTATCTTCCAGCAGACTGATGAAGAAGAAGAGCAGCAGAATCTGCGGCAGAAATCCGATGGTGTTTCCGACCCCGCCCAGAATGCCGCTGCGGATCAGGTCGCGCAGATCCCCCGGCGGCATCGCGTGCGTCAAAAACATTCCCAGTTTATCCACGCCGGCTTTCAGGAAATCGACGGGGGCCTGTCCGATCGTGAAAATGGACTGAAACACCGCCGTCATCACGACGAAGAACAGCACATATCCCCAGAAGGGATGCATGACGATGCGGTCGATCCTGTCATGAGTCAGCAGCGGCGAACGCTTCGGCTGCACCTCCTGCGACACGACACCGGTACAGACCCTGGTGATCCAGTGATAGCGAGCCTCGATGGCGACAGCGGCGAAATCGACATCGTGGGCGGCCAGGCGCTCCCGTGTCCTGCGCGCCAGATCCAGGATCGCAGGCGAGAGGTGAGGGGCGGAGACGACATCATCCTCCTGCATCAGCAGCGTGATCGATTCTGCAAACGCGAAGCGCGGCGGCAGATGATGCTCGATCGACAGCGCCGTGCGCAGCTCTTCGACATCGGCGGCGATCGCAGGCGGCACAGCCCAGGCAGGTTCGGGACAGGGCAGATCGCACCCGTTTTCCAGCGTCCGCAGCAGCTCTTTCAGCCCCTGACGGCGCGAGGCCACAACGACGCGCACCGGGACGCCCAGCTGCTTCTCCAGGACATCCACCTTGACCGCGATACCCTCTTTGTCGGACGCATCCGTCATCGTTAGTGCGATGACGACCGGTGTGCCCAGGTCGAGCAGCTGGCTGGTCAGGTAGAGATTGCGCTCCAGGTTGGAGGCATCGACGATGTTCAGGATCAGGTCCGGCACGGGCGTGTCGGCGCGCAGGCCCATGAGCACTTCGCGGGAGATCGTTTCATCGGGTGAGTTGGGAGTCAGGGAGTAGAGGCCGGGCAGATCGAGCAGGAGCGCGGACTGACCATTCGGCAGCGCGATTCGGCCCTCTTTCTTCTCGACGGTGACGCCGGGATAGTTGCCGACCTTCTGGCGCAGGCCCGTCAGCGCGTTGAAGAGGGTGGTCTTACCAGAGTTGGGATTGCCGACCAGCGCAACGAACAGCGGTTTGACTGCGCTGACTGCACCGGCAGCGGGAGCGTTCATTTCGAGGATTCCTCATCGTCCAGCCAGATGGACGCCGCTTCGTCACGGCGCAGCGAAAGCTGATAACCGCGCACCAGAATATCCAGAGGACCGCCGAACGCCGCCGCACGCACCACTTTGATGTGGACTCCCGGCGTCAGACCCATCTCCAGCAGCCGCAGTCTGCCC
Organism: Chthonomonadaceae bacterium; assembly: GCA_043733205.1. GTDB lineage: Bacteria > Armatimonadota > Chthonomonadetes > Chthonomonadales > Chthonomonadaceae > JANXLO01. Next base: position 1,096 of record JAYTGR010000687.1, on the reverse strand, counting down.
TGAGAAGCTCCCAGCAGGCGGCGTACGGTGCCGCACTCACCGGGTTTGAGTTCCGCGAGCGTCGTTCCAGCGCGATAGAGCATCCCACGTCCCCCATTTGCAAGGGAAGCCTGCTCCGGCGCATCGAGCGCGGTCTGTGCCGACTGTGCGAACTGCTTCTGCTGTTTCTGGCCACGCAGCCAGTCCAGCAGATTTCTGGTTTTGCAATGCGGTCTGTTATCGGAGGGGTGCATTCGAAAGAGATCCCCAATCTAGTGCGTTTCACTCGCAGGAACGGCCCATTTCGAAGGGCTTGTGTGTTCTATGACGTAAATGTCCGCCGGAAGTTTCCTTTTGCGGCCCTCGGGATAAAACTGGGATACAAGAGGACGAAAAACTATTCGTCCCGGCAGACGAAGATGCTGTTGGCGACATCGCGTCCGATCGCGACCGTATCGTCCCGGCCTTCGACCCGCAGGGTCATGACATCCCCGAAGGGAGTGCGCGCCTTGACCATCAGCTGCGCCTGCGGCGTCAGGCCAATCTCCAGGACATAAGTCAGAAATTCGAGCCGTTCGTCGGAGATGCGCTTCACGCTCACGCGGTCACCGACCGCGCATTCGGCCAAGCGCCGGGCATTGTCCTTTTCGGTCGCGTCCACTGGGTTGCCGTGCGGGCAGGTCGTCGGATAGTTGAGGGCTTTGGCGATCCTGTCCGTCACATCTTCGCTGATATAGTGTTCGAGCTTGCAGGCAAGATCGTGTACATCCTCCCAGGGCAGCTCCAGAAAATCCACCAGCATCCGCTCGACCAGCCGATGTTTGCGCAGCAGAGAGACCGAGAGGTTTTCCCCCTTGGTCGTAAGGCGCACACCCTGATAGGGCGTATGCTCGACCAGTCCGATCTCGGCGATTCGCTTGAGCATAGTGGTGACCGAGGCAGGAGAGACACACATATATTTTGCGATGTCCCCCGTGCTGACGACCTCCATCTCCTCCTGCAGGCGATAGATGCCTTCGGTATACTCTTCGATACTCTCTGTCAGCTCATGCTTCTCACGATCCCGCGCCGCTTTGGGGCGGCAGGTCGCCGGAACCCGTAACTGCACATCTCGCAT
>JAYTGR010000686.1:0-4005 GCA_043733205.1 Chthonomonadaceae bacterium | reverse complement strand
TGAATCCGCACCCGGACGAGAGCGATCTGCGCACGATAGATCCCCGGGAACTGCAGAGTAAGCGCGCCAAACATGCCGCATACTCCGTCCATGCGGGCGTGGCTGGAGCCGGTTCCGAACTGGACAGCCTGCGTCACGACCGCCCGCTCTGGCCCTGGTGCCTGCTCGCCGTGCTGTTGTTCCTGCTGCTGGAGCACACCGTCGCCGCCTACGGCAGCCAGGCCCGCCTCCGCCCCGCATCGCCCGCAGTGAAGCTATAAAGCATTTGCCATGCAGAGTAGGAGGAGAAACGAACAGCACGGCTTTCGGATCGCAGAGAACATCCGCACGGCGCTGGAGAAGGAGCTGGAGTTCTACAGCCTCTTTCTCCACTTCACTCCGGCCCCGGCCGAATAGAAAAAGCCAAAACCCCACCGATTCGTATCGGCGGGGTTTTGAGCATCGGGGTCCGAAACTTAAGCCGGCTGTTCGGAGGTGCAGCTGGGACAGCGGGTCGCGGTCAGGGCGATAGGCGAGATGCAGAACGGACACTCTTTGGTGTTGGGAGTAGCGGGGGTGGGCTCGCGCTTGAGCCGGTTGATCTGCTTTACCATCAGAAACACCACGAACGCGATGATGAGGAAGTTGAGAGCCACATTGAAGAAGTTGCCGTAGGCGATGACCGCCGCTCCGGCCTTCTTTGCGTCCACCAGCGAATCGAGGACAGCGTTCTTCGGATTCGACAGCACGATGAACTTGTCTACGAAGTTGACTTTGCCGGTGAGCAGGCCGATGATCGGCATGATGATGTCTTCCACGAACGACGTGACGATCTTACCTAACGCCGCTCCGATGATCACACCGACAGCGAGGTCAATTACGTTCCCCTTGACAGCGAACTCTCTGAACTCTTTGAACATCTCGACTCCTTATCGGTATTTTGGGGGCAGACAGATTGGCAGACGGGTCGGTCTCGAACCCGTTACCCTCTTATTCGGGGATTAGATGCAGTGCGCGCGCGATATGGGGAAACCGGAATTCGAGCAGCATCGCTCCCAGGTAGATAACCGCGTAAGCGACCAGACCGCCCCGCATGACCAGTTTCACAAAGCGTTCTTTGCCGGGCATACGCCGTATGCGTTCGAGGCCTCCCAGCGGCGCGATCACGAAACTCATTTTCACGACGAAAAAACCCAGCAGACTCCAGGAGACGACGCGCGCCAGAAAGGGATTGGCCTCGACCGCCTTGCCGGAATGCAGAAGGTAGATCGTGGAGAGACAGTCCAGTGTGGCTACGATGCCCACGATCCATGTTTCTGGTAACAGTCGCATCATCAAATCCTTGTCAGATACCATTCCGAAGATTTTTTATATTCCACACAGTTTAGCATATCCGGCTGCGACAAAGGTACAGACCGGCTTCAAATCCCGGACAATAGCAGCTAAAAGCCCCTCTGCCGGATGATCCGAGCGCGAAACAGGCTGCACATCGGCGCTTTTGAGGATGCACCGAACCAAAATATGCCGTTTCGCAGATGCTTTTCCGCGCCCAGTCGAATAGAATAGAGACAGCGCAGTTCCCCTGTTTTCCTGGCAATACGATCTGCGCGCTGCCTCTCCAGAAGGAAACTCTTATGTCTTCGATTCCGCCGGTCTCTGCTCCCGAAATACCAGTCCGCAAAGGCTTTTCCTTCGCCGACGTTCAGGCCCTCGGGCTGATTCTGTTGATTCTCATGGTAATCAGTCTGCCTATCTACCAGAGTGTCCTGCAGGGTTCTGGGAAGCAGACGCCCACGCTGATGACAGCCGCGCATTCTGCGCGTATCGAGACCGCTTCCGTCACACCGGTATCGACCGCCGATTTCAAACCCGATGTTTCCAGTCCGACAAAGCCGTCGGCCGCTTCGAACAGCAGTATGGCCCGCTAAGCCAGACTTGCGCTCGAATCGGAGAAGGGAGGAGACAAAGATGTCTCCTCCCTTCTTTGTCTTTCCTGCTATAGGCGCGGTCCCGGCGGCTTGATAGGCGGTTCGGAGGAGAGGACGCCTTTTGCTTTGGTCTTCCGGCGGAAGATCTTTCCCTCGGCGACAATGGTCAGGATGTCGTGATTTGCGCCGCCGAAGACGACGGCGGAGGCCGCGCGCCGCTCCGGATTGGCGATGATGCCGTTGACGCGCCCCGCCTGATCCAGCATCTGAATGCCGGACTGCGTGGCGACATAGAGCCAGCCGAGTGTATCGGTGGTCATGCCGTTCGCGCCACTGGACGGCATACTGTAGGGGATGTGGATGTCGAAGAACTCCTGCTTCGCTCCCAGCGTGCCGCCGGGCTGGATCTGATAGCAGGTCAGGAGTTTGCCGGGGCTGGCGACCTGAAGCAGGGTCTGATCGGGAGTGAGCGCGAGCCCGCTGGCGTTGGGCTGCCCGGCGTCGGCCAGAACCTTACGCCCATCCTTCCCGATAAAGTAGATTTTCCCATCCTTCGCATCGGTCAGATAGATCTCACCCTGATGGCCGATCGTGAGACCGCTGACCGTCACACCTTTTACGACCACCGTCTCTTTGCCGGCCGTATCGTAAGCGACAATGCGCTTTACGGCGTTCTGCGCGGCGTAGAGTCTGCCGTCCGGGCCGAAAGCGAGGGCAGAGACATCCTGTTTGCTGTCCACGAAGAGCGACATGCTGCCGTCGGGCGCGATCTTGTGGATCTGGCCGGACGGGCGGGCAGAGACGCAGACATCGCCGGCGGAGTCGGCGGCGAGAGCGCCGGCGGTGAACGGAGCCGTGACAGGCTGCCAGGCTTCGTTGGGCAGGAGAATGTTCATGATGGGCTGCGGCGTGGCCGTCGCAGCGCGGATGGGAGCGGGATAGTCGCGCCAGAGCCAGCGCAGGGCGTCGGGCAGGATCGAAGCGCCCTGCTGACCGCTGTGCCCCTGCGTGCCGACGACGAACTGCACATCGTTACGGGCGAAGCGCAGGGCGGCCGCCACATCCTGATTGCCGATATACCAGCTGCCGGAGTAGATGTCCTGATCGGCGGATCCGTCCTGCATGAAGACGCGCAGCGGACGGGGCTCGTATTTGCGGATGTCGGAGGCGAAGGTGTTGCCGCCGCGCAGGTCGGTGAAGCTGCCGATGTAACTGATGACGCGGTGGAACCGATCGGGGCGCGTCCAGGCGGCGACGAAGGAGGCGATCCCTCCCGAACTCGCGCCGCAGAGCCCGCAGTCGTCCGGGTTCTGAGACAGATTGACCTTCTTACCGACCTCTGGCAGGATCTCCTCCAGCAGGAAGCGGGCGTAGCGGTCGGTGGGATCGTCGTACTCAAAGCTGCGGTTGTAGCGCGGCAGCGCGGTTGGGGCGGAGGGCGGCACGACGCCGGGATTGATCATGATCGCGACCGTGACGGGCATCTGCTTCTTCGCGATCAGGTTGTCGAAGACGACGGGCACGCGAAAGCCGCCGTTTCGGTCCTGGAACCCCCCGCCGTCCTGAAAGATCATCACGCAGGCGGGCTTCGCCGCATCGTACTGCTTGGGAACATAGATCCAGACATCGTGTTCGGAACCAGGGAACACTTTGCTGTTTTTGGCCTTGAAGTAGGTGACTTCCCCTTTGGGGACATCGGGCTGCTGCATCGAGTCGGGGCCAAGTTTGTAGTCGTCTGCGGCGCGGGCAGGCTGTCCAGCGAGGCTTATGCAGCCCAGGAGAGCCAGCGCGGCGCAGAGAGCGGGAGAACGGAATTTCACGCGGTCAGCTCCTTCATGGTGACTTCACCGCCGCGATAGACGGCCTCGCGCACCAGCAGGCAGGTCAGGACAGAGGCGCGGCCGTGCTCGACGGTCGCAACGGGCGCGGAGCGGGTGCGCACGGAGTTTACGAACGCCTCCAGGGAGAGCAGGCTGCCGTTGATGTCGCCGGGATGATTGTGGCCGATGCGGTCGGGCTTGTCGAGTTCCTTGCGGTAGGAGAAGGTGCCGGAGTTGAAGTCTATGCCGGCGTCTGTCCCCAGCAGTCGGGTATATTC
>JAYTGR010000685.1:0-10643 GCA_043733205.1 Chthonomonadaceae bacterium | reverse complement strand
ATATCGAAAATATCATCGAGGGCACGGTATCGATGCTGCCAGCCCCGACAGCGAACGACCTCAAGACCGGTACGGCGCAGGTGCTCGCCAACAACCGGTTCGCTCCCAACGGCAGTCTGCCGGAGGATCCGGCACGGGCGGCGCTGGCGCAGAGCGGCATCAGGCATGTCATCTATATCATCAAAGAGAACCGGACCTACGATCAGGTGCTGGGCGACATGCCGCAGGGCAACGGCGATGCGAGTCTGGTGATGTTCGGGCGCGCCGTGACCCCCAACCTGCACGCGCTCGCCGAGCGGTTCGGCCTCTTCGATAACTTCTACGACTGCGCGGAGGTCTCCGCCGACGGCTGGAACTGGTCCACCTCCGGCATGGCGAATGAGTACACTTCCCGCAACGTGCATTTCAACTACAGCGGGCGCGGCCGGTCCTACGACTTCGAGGGCTCGACCAACGACGCGCCGGTCGATCTGCTCGGCATGAAGGATGTCGCCGAAGCTCCCGGTGGCTACCTCTGGGATCTCTGCCGCAAACACGGCCGTTCGTACCGCGCATACGGCTTCTTCACTGCGTTCGCGGACCTGAAAGATCCGAAGGGCAGTCTGCTGGCTGCCGCCAATATGCCTCTGAAGAAGGCGATGGTTGGGCATAGTGACGACAGCTTTCTGCGTTTCGCGATGGACTATGCGGACAGCGAGGCGTGGCAGAAACATGGCCTTACCACGCCGGGTTTGATGACCAAGTTCGGCAGGTTCAATGCGCCGAGCCGCTATTCGGAGTGGAAACGGGAGTTTGATCGGTTCGTGAAGGCCGGCAATCTGCCGCAGTTCGAAATGGTGCGCCTGCCCTGTGACCATACCTCGGCGACACGCCCCGGATCGCGTTCGCCCCGGGCAATGGTCGCCGACAACGACTACGCGGTGGGGCAGCTGGTCGAAGCCGTCAGCCGGAGCCCGTACTGGAAAGACACGGCCATTTTCGTGCTGGAAGACGATGCTCAGGACGGACAGGACCATGTCGATGCGCACCGCTCGATCGGCTTCGTCATCAGCTCACATGTGGCATCTGGTACGGTCGATCACCACTTCTACAATACCGACAGCGTCCTGCACACTATGGAGGTGCTGCTCGGCCTGCCGCCCATGAACCAGTACGATGCGACGGCGCCTCTCTTCCCCGGTTTCAGCCCGGCACCGGTAGATGCCGCTCCCTATGCCGCCGTTCTGCCCGCAAAAGAGATCGTGGGCGAGATGAACGACGCCACGGCCTACCGCGCCGCCGACAGTCGTCGTCTGGACTTCTCCCAGGCAGACCGCGTCCCGGACGGAATCATGAACGACATCCTCTGGCACAGCATCAAAGGCGTCCAGACCCCGCTGCCCGCCCCGCATCACTTCCTCCCCGTCACGGCCCGCCCCCTGCCCCGCCATGACGACTGAACGCCCACAACAGAAGGCAGCCGACCAAAACCCTATAGGAAGCAGGAACGTTATGCGACTTTTGTCTGTTCCTGGGAAACCAGGGAGCGGCGATGGATTGTACGCTTGATTTCCTCGCCGATCTGCTCGGCGGCAAGATCGAGTTCGTAGCTTTTTTGCAGGTTCATCCAAAAGGCGGCTTCAACGCCCAGCCACTGTTCCAGGCGCAAGGCCGTATCGGCGGTCATGGCACGTTTGCCGGCAATAAGCTGATAAAGCCGGTTCGAGGGAACGTGCAGTTCGCGAGCCAACTGTGCTGGCGACATTTGAAGTTCTGCTAACTCATCCGCCAGGATTGCGCCGGGGTGGATGGGATAGACGGGTCGTTTTTCTGTCGTGGTCATGGTGTTTCCTCCGTCAATGATAATCGACGATTTCGATGCGAAACGGCCCTGGGGAATCGTCCGGCCACTCAAAGCAGATGCGCCACTGCTGGTTGATACGGATGCTGTATTGGCTTTTCCGATCACCGCCTAAAGCCTCAAAGCGGTTACTGGGCAGCAGCATCAGGCCGTTACGCGACACAGCGCTGTTCAGAATCAACAGGCGTTTCTTGGCCTGTTCCTCGAATCCCTGAAACTCCTTCACGCGCTCGCCATTTGCAAAACGCGCCGTACGCTTGTCCCGATAAAGCGGCGTGGTGGATTCCCCGAATGGCTTTTCCGGCTCTTGTTCATTATCCGTCATGACATCAGAATAGCATAAACAACGCGCGACGTCAAACGTAGTTCAGTTTCAGGCGGCAGTCAGCAGAGCGCAGGCAGACTGCGAAGAACGTCTGCTCTTAAGATGGAGAGATATAGTTTTGAATCGGAAAGGTCAGAACGATTCGGGCACCGCCCTGGGGGCGATTCAGGTAGGAAGTCTCGGCCTGTAAGTCATAGCGAGCGATGTTCTCAATGAGTTCTAAGCCCGTATTTGCGTCTGTCTTCGGATCAAACCCTGTCGTAAATCCTGGGCCGTCATCGCACACTTCCAGAATGGCTGTGCTGTCTTCTGTGCGAAGTATCAGTTCCACATCTCCTGAGCCATGCTTTATGGCATTGGAGATCAGTTCGTTGGTTATCAAGGCCAGCGAAGTGGCCTGTTTGTCTGGTACAGACAGTTCCGCCAGATGGGTCAGCAGACGGCGCGCTCCCAGGGTCGACTGCAGCATCGACAAAAGCTGTTCCAGCACCGCTCTCGCTGAAATAAAGGAGGCATCTCCATCCACCTTGGCTTCTTTGGTGAGAATGTCATGAATGACACCCAGCGCTTGAATGTTTTGGCCCAGACGAACGACCTCCGACATAGGAACCATCTCCTGCCCACTTTGGCTCTGCAGATCGATCAGCGCGGAGATGAGCTGGAGGTTGTTTTTGACGCGGTGATGCGTCTCCGTCATGGAGCGTCGGAGCTGATCGTTGAGCGTTTCGGTCTCCGCCTGCCGTTCGCGCAGCGTCTCTGCGGCGCGCTCAAGCTCCTCCACATCGGTGTTGTTCCCAAACCACTGCGTCACTTCGCCTGTGGAACTTTTCAGTGGCTGCACACGTGTCAAAAATGACCGAAACTTCCCATCTGCTCCGCGCAGCGGAAAGACCATTTCAAATGGCTCTCCGGTGGCGATTGACGCCTTCCACTGCTTCAGAACATGAGGCAGCATTACCGGATCATGCACGCTCTGCCACCCCCAGCCTTCCATATCCCGCTCTATAGTCCCCGTATACTCGTACCAGCGCCGGTTGTACCAGTAGATAAAGCCATCTGCGCGGGCTGTCCAGGCGAGTTGTGGAATGGCATCGGCCATCACTCGAAAATGTTTTTCGCTGGCGCGTATCTGCTCCTGCTGCTCGCGGAGAGCGTTTTCTGTCTCCTGTCGTGCCGTCTGAATGTCCTGTCGCAGCTTCAGCTCCGACTCCAGGAGATCACGATCGGTCACATCGCGCGCAATGCAGAGCATAGCCGTAGCCTCACCCTGATCGTCGAAGAGTGGCGTCAACTCGTGTTCATAGCAATGCACGCCAACAACGGTAGGAATAAAAAATGCGCCGAGGTGAGGCTCTTTGGTCTGGAAGACGCGGGCGACCTGAGCTGCAAGATCGGCAGCAATGTTCGGCGCCAGCCCAAACTCATGTGCCATTTTGCCGACGATTTCAGAGGCGGGCAGGCCGAGCGCACGTGCTCCTGCCTGTCCAACTGCCAGACAACATCCTTCCCGGTCAACAATAAAAGTGGGGTCGGGAGAAGTATGCAGTATACTCTCCATCGCCTTGGCAAAAAGGGAAGCCGTACCGAAACTGACAGCGGCCCGACTACCTAAATCGACAGCCTCCAGGTAATCTTCAGCAGACATGGCGTACTTTCTTTGATCAGAGCGGGAACAGATGTTTTCCGCTGTTACTGCCGTGTAAGGATCCTATTACAGAACTACTGTGCCTGGGGCTGGCCGAGGCGGGCGAGCTGAGCCTGAGCGACGTAGGCGACATCGGGATCGGGGCTTTTGGCGAGGTCTTGCAGGGGTTTGGCGGCTTCGGCGACGCCCATGTCTCCGAGGGCAACGGCAGCCCAGCGCTGGCCGACGGGATGGGTGCTGTCGGCGGCAAGTTTCCTGAGGGCTGCTAGGGCGGGCATACCCTGCTGCGCGACAGCCTGGGCGGCGTAGAAGGCATCGGTATGGCCGGTCTGCATCGAGGCGATGAGGGCGTCGGTCGCTTCCAGACCGATCTGCACGAGGGCGTCCTGAGCGACATCGCGCACGTCGCCATCTTTGTCGCTCAGCGCACCGATGAGGCTGGGAACAGCGGCTTTATTGTGGGGGAATCCGAGAGCGGTCGCCGCGGCAGCACGCAGACCTGTGTCGTTTTTCTGATTGGTAAGCGCGGCGATCAGGGCAGTGTCCGCTTCCGGCGCGGCGACGCGGGTGAGCGCATTGGCGGCCCCTGTGCGAATGTTGTCGCTGCTGCTGGAGAGCGCAGCGATCAGCGCCTGAAGAGCCAGCGGCTGAGTCGGCCCGTTCAGAGCCGGGCGGCTGGCATGGGCGAGCGCCGCGACCGCCGCCGAACGCATCTTCAGGTCGGGATCGTTCAGGGAGGCGACGAGGGTCTCGACTGCGGCAGGCGAGGCGATCCTGCCGAGGCCGGACGCCGCCTGCAGACGGGCCTCCGCGTCCGCGTTCTTATCTTTGATAGCCTGGATCAACGCGGCTTCTCCGGAAGGGGCAGCGATCAGCGCGATGGAGCCAATCGCGACACGCTGGACGGTGGGCGTGTCCGTCTTCAGGGTGTCGATCAGGGGCTGCACGGCACGCGCATCTCCGATTTTACCCAACGCCTCCGCCGCACCGCTGCGCGCACCCTCATCGTTTTTGAACGCCTTCGGATCCTTGGGATCTTTCTCGGTGAGGATCGTCAGCAGCTGCGGCACCGCGATGTCGGCAGCGCCCTCTTTGAGAAAGCGAGAGCTGCTCAGAACATCGCCGCCGGGGCCGCGCGTACCGGCATCCGCCTGCATCTTCGCCACCAGCGCATCGACCACCGCTTTTTTCGGGCCGACCCCATCCGGGTCGGTCAGCACTTTCGCCACACCTTTGCGCACGTTGGAGTCTCCGTCGCCCACGCCGGCGATCAGTGCCGTCAGATTGCCCGCACTGCTGTAGTCCATCTTCTTCAGCGCCGCAATAGCCCCCGCGCGCACACTCTTATCGATATCTTTCAGCAGACTGAGGCCCTGCTTGACAGCCTGCGAACGGTAGTCCGGCGCATCCTTTTCGGTGCCTGGCACCACGCTGGTATCGTTCGCGAGGGAGAGCACCGCGCTGACGGCATGCAGCCGCACTTTCGCATCCTCCCCGGTGATCGAGTCGGAAAACTGCTCGGTCTTGATCAGTTCCAGCGCCGCGTGGCTGCGCACCGTACTGTCCGCGCTGCCCATCGCGTCGACCAAGGAACGCACGTAGCGGCTGTGATTGACCGCGATCCCCACGACCAGAAGCACGACGACCGCGAAAATCAGATAGTTCAGGTATCTCTTCAAAGACAGACTCCACAGATAAAAAGAGTAAATGGTGTTGAGACAGGAGACGACAGGATCTCGAAAGGGTGCAGGAGAAGCGACAGCTGTTAACGAGCGTCACCATTTGCAGTATAACATGCCGATTGCGGCGTTGTCAATGGCGTCTTATTCCCCTTATAGCAGACAGGGATTTAGCCGTTCAGGACGTGCAGCAGCACCCCGCCGGTGACCAGTCCGAGCCCCATCAGCGCCGCCCCCCAGAACTTCCAGCGGCGCAGTGTGAACAGCTGCAACAGCAGCGGCACCGCGATGAGCGCCCCCATCGGCAGCGCGAGGGTCATGGCTTCCCGGGCGGCGCTGTCGTGGGCGCCCGCCTGCGCTGAGACGCCCAGCACGAAACACATCACCGCCATCAGCAGGCCGCAGGCCAGACGTTCTGCGATCCCCACATTGGCCGCAGCCCCGATGAGCAGCAGCATGGTCGCCAGCAGCCCCGTCGAGAGCGAGGCGGACGGAACCAGGCGCATCATGGTCTGCGCAGCATGCGCCGTCGAGGTGCCGCTGGTGCCGAACGCCACCGCCAGCACCGGCAGGAGGGTGGTGATATAGAACGGCACGTACCACTTCGCGATCTGGCGGAAGGCCGGACGGGAGCGCAGGACCACCAGCCGCACGGGAATATCCACAACGCCTGCGCTCGACTCCACGCGCACGGTTTCGTTGAATTCGCCGGTCTCCCAGGCCCGCCCCGAATGGGCCGTCAGCGTGATCGTCTGCTTATACCGGTCGAACGCTGTCGGATGCACCGTCAGCCAGCCGGGCGTGGAGAGCACGCGGCCTTCGGCAGGGGTCTCGATGCCCACGACGCGCGCCTGGATTTTGGCGGTGCGCGTCTCCCCTTTGAAGACCGTACCGAAATCGACGCTCTGCGGATCTACCAGCAGGCTGGCGTCTTTGCGCTGAAACAGTCCCAGACGCGATCGCTTCACAGGAACGACTGCCATCTCGGCAGGCGTCACTTCCGCGACAACCGTTCCCGGCCCCTCCCATTTTGCCGCGAGCGGTGCAGATACCACCTCCTCCGGCCTTGCCCACTGCGGTACTGACGCTGGGCGGCGCGGCGCAGGATAAGGCTGTGTGCCCGGATCCACGGTCTGCAGAGGCACATTGTCGGTCACGCCGTATCCGGCCTCCGCCGCGCGTTTCATGCTGTCGGTCAGATCGTAATCGGGGGCACGCGGTTTCTGGCCGTTATGCTGTGTGAGATCGTATTCGGAGAGGCGGCGCGCGGCGATCTCCTTCTGCAGCCGCAGCGTGGAGGAGGCGAGGCTCTGGCCTTCGCGCAGGCGCAGGACATCGTCCCGGAATGCGCCTGCGGTACGGTAGCGCCGGCTTTTATCCCGTTCGAGCGCGCGGTCGAGAATAGCGCGCAGTCCGGGCGGAGCGTCGGGCAGATATTCGGTGATCGCGGTTGGAAGCTGGGTCTCCAAGGCACGTTTCCAGGAGAATGGGTCTTTCACACGCGTTACCTGGAAGGGGCGCTGTCCGGCGACCATTTCATAGAGGGTGACGCCCACCGCCCAGACATCGGACTGGCTGTCGGAGCGATCGTCTTCCGCGAAGTCTTCTGGAGCCATATAGGCGTAGGTGCCCGCCCCGCCCGCATAGGCATTGGTCGCCAGGATCTCCGCCAGCCCGAAATCGACGAGTTTGATCTCGCCGTCGCGTCCGATCAGGATATTGGCGGGCTTGATATCGCGATGCACGGTCTGCATACTGTGCGCGTAAGCGAGAGCGTCGAGCACCTGCGCGATAATGTCGAGCGCGCGGTCCAGCGGCAGGACGCCTTCGACCCGCAGGGTCTCCTGAAGATTTTTGCCGCGCACATACTCCATATCGATGACGACTTTGCCCTCGATACGATCGACCCCGTTGACGCGCACGATATTGGGATGGCGGAGGCGGTCCATGACCCGCGCCTCTTCCAGAAAACGACGCAGGTCGCCCGCCTGCACGTCCACCTCTTTGAGGGCGACCTGTTTGTTCAGGAGCGTATCTTTGGCGAGATAGACGATACCGGAGACCCCGTGTCCCAGCACATCCAGCCGCTCATATTTTCCGAGCATTCCAAGGGCCATGAATTTCTCAGCTAATGCCCTGTTGTGGCAGGATCGATGCGGGTTGTGTCGATACGGTAGAGTTTGTGGTTGTCGATGACGAACAGGACATTGTCGGCGTTTACTTCGAGCCGAACCGGCGACGTCAGCCGGGTTCGGCCGATATCGGACCCTACTCGTGTACCGCTTTTGCTGTAGATTTGAATACTTTTCGTCTCGGAATCGATCACGAATAGATTGCCGCTGCTGTCACGAGCGAAGTCCGCCCTTGCGTGCGCAAAGCCCGTCCGGTGGATATCCAGATCCGGCGGGAGACTGGGAAAAGTGCTGCCGAGCAGATCGACCGCGCCGTTGGGCCGCACGCGGATCATATTGCCGCTGCGTGCGATCACGATGGGGTTGCCCTGCTCATCCAGCAGCAGGCAGCTGTCCTGCACCTCTTTGGTCGTCAGCAGTTTCGGTGTTCCATAGTTATGCAGGTCATAGACCGCTTTTGGCGGCGCGACAGGCGCATCGGTGCCGCCTTTCGGCCTGGTAAGGCTGTTCTGGTAGAGCAGATAGCCCTCTGCCGCCGCAATCGCAGTCACCAGCAGCAGCAGTCCGGTCAGGATGCCGTTCGTGCTGTTAGTCTGTCTCCGGGAGCGCCGCGACATCGGCTCCGGTTCGGCGCGCACCGGGCGTGACTCTGGGCGGCGGGGCGGAGCGATCGGCATTTCGTCTTCCAGATCGTCGTCTTCGTCGGGAAGCGGACGGCGTATCTGCTGCCGCCACGCCTGGTCGGGATCGGTATCGTCTTCGTCTGTGGTCAGAGGCAGAGTCACCGGAACGAAACTGCCATAGCGCAGCGCCACCACGGTCACATTGTCATGGCCACCGTGCTCCAGCGCCACTTCAACGAGGCGGTCGCAGACCTCCTGTATGTCGGCGATGCAGGCCATAATATGAGCGATCTCCGCATCCCGCAGCTCCCCGGTAAGGCCGTCGGAGCAGAGCAGAACCGTATCGCCGTCCTGCAGGGGAACGCGGAACAGATCGGTTTTTACTTCCGGGCCGAGACCGATGGCGCGGGTGATCCGGTTCCGGAAGCGGCTGGTCTGAGCCTCCTCACGAGTCATCCGGCCGGCGGTGACCTCCTGCCAGACCTCGGAGTGGTCGTCAGTGAGCTGGCTCAGCTTCCCGGCACGGAGCAGATAGGCCCGGCTGTCTCCCAGGTTTGCGACGGTCAGCACGTCCTCGTTGACGACGGCGGTGACACAGGTGGTGCCCATCTGCTTGAGTTCCGGCCGCTCGAATTTGCGCGTCGTCCAGACCTTATGGTTGGCACGGGTGAAGGTCTCGCGCAGCATCTGTTCGACGTCCGGGCCGCTGCTCCCGCCGCTGCGCTCGTAGAGGAATTCGAGGATGGAGTCGGGCACCGTCTGCGCTACGATACGGGACGCGATGTCGCCTCCGCCCGTTCCGCCCATCCCGTCCGCCAGGACCAGGAGCGCGTCCAGCCGGTTCGACAGATCGCCGCGGCGCAGAACCGCATAGCTGTCCTGATTGCTGCTGCGCACGATTCCCACGTGCGTTTTAAATCCGATTGTAAGAGTCAAGTGCCTTCTTCCAGATCGCGATAAAGGATAGCGTGATAAGGGACGTGCCCTGCCCTGCAGTGCCTACTCGCGCTCGCGCCGGAGCATCTGAAACAGAACCAGCAGAAACAGTCCAAACCCGATCGGCAGGGCGAGGCGCAGCAGCGAAAAAATCCAGAGCGAATAAATCGAGTTCATGCTGCAGCCCTTCTCCTCAGCGTGACATTTTCCTAACAGAGGAGAGATCAGCTTCCGCTGACGAAGCGCAGCATCAGATCTCCCAGCCCGATATGGTCGCCATCTTTCAGAGCGGCGGTCTTGTGGGCGGGCAGACGAATGCCGTTAAGCGCGGTCAGGGCGCTGTCGCTCAGGCATTCCAGCGTGTAGCCGTCGCCGTCGTTAAGCAGACGCGCATGGCGAGTGGCGATAGAGCGGTCCGGCAGGACGACATCGTTGGTCACGCCGCGCCCAATCAGGGTCTCCGAGCCGAGCATCACCTCGTCCACATCCTGTTCGCCTTCCATGATGACCAGGCGGGCTGTATGCGGGCGCAGGAGCCGTGAGGGCGGGGACGAGCTTCCCATCCCATCGTCGGCGCGCACCGCCGCCGCGCCGCCGTAAGTCCCCTGGGAGCGCGTGCCGTTCGCACTGCCGGTCAGGACAGGTTCACGCTCCAGGATTTCCGCCCGGCCCTGCTGCTGAAACGTGATGCGTGTCGCTCCCAGCGTGATCTCGTCACTGTCGTTCAGGCTGCGGTTGTCCACCCGTCTGCCGTTGACCTTGGTGCCGTTGGTGCTGCCGAGGTCGTAGAGCGTGAAGCGGCCATCGGAATCCATCTCGATGCGCGCGTGCCGCTTCGACAGCTGTCCGTCGCTTTCGATCACCAGATCGTTGCCAACGCGCGGCGAGCGCCCGATGCTGATGGCGCCGCGCGCAATGGCGAACCGATGCGGGGGCCGATCCGGGGCGTAGACGATCAGGGCGGCCGAAGTGACGGAGGGTACGGTCCCCTCCTCCATATCGTGATCGCCCCAGATGCTGGCGACCGTGCGCTCCTCATAGGGTGCGGAGGGCAGAGCGGCTACGCCGGGAGCGTTGTTCGTCTGCGGCAGCGTGAACTCCGGTTTCACCTCCGGCGCGGTCACTTTGGAATCGTAGCGGCAGCGAACGCGCACTTTTTCGCGCTTGCCGTTTTCAGGTTCCAGTTCCTCGACCTCTTTGATGGTGAAATCGAGCGCACCGCGAATATGATAGTGGTTCTGCTGGCAGTAGCGGCGCAGCGCCACCTCCAGTTCATCCCGATCCAGGAAGGAGAGCAGATACTGTTTCTCCTCCTCGTCGTGTACGTTGATCTCCAGCACATACTGGTTCGGCACATAGACGCGGCTGTCGAACCCCTCTTTGCGGTGGTCCTCCATCGCGGAGATGATGCGCCGCAGGATGTCTTTGGGGCGCACATCGTCACCGCCGCCGAACAGCCCTTC
>JAYTGR010000684.1:0-10645 GCA_043733205.1 Chthonomonadaceae bacterium | reverse complement strand
CGCATTCAGCGCGGGCGCAAAATCCACCCGAATGAAATCTTTCAGATGCGTGTTGTTGCTGAACAGGCCCACGACCGGCGGGATCGCACCCGAATGATGGGTCAGAGCCTGCCAGAGACCGTCGATCAGGAACAGATAGTCGAACACGAAGACGCCATCCAGATCCCACTGCAGCAGGCGATGCCATTTTGCGGTGATCTGACTGGCTGAACTGGCGAATACCATCAGTTCATCATCCCAACACAGCATTATGAGATTATCAAGGGGTATTGCAGCTATTTTGAAAAATTTTCGGCAGACGAACAAAAGGAGCAGTAATTTACTGATCCGGCAGAGGGACATCGTATTCGGCCAGCGTACGGTTGAACACACCCTGTGCCGAGGCCGATACAGTGATCCAATGCATCCCCCGATCGTCATAGATCTCCAGTTGCTCACACCCGAAACCGATCAGGAGATCCACCGTCTTACTGCCGCGCACCGCCCGCACTCCATAACGCGGTTCGAAGCACATCGCCTGGTCCCGTCTGCCCAGCCCCCCCCACAACGCCGCGATCAGGTCGGTTCGCTGAGGGGTCGGCCTGATCCGGGTCTGCCCGGAGATGGGATACCCATGAAAGTTAGGCATTGTCTTCAGATCCGATGCCGGCAGGCGCTCCGCCTGGAGCGAATAGATATAAAACTTCTCGCTCTTGTCGAGAACCAGTTTCACCTCCAGAGGAAATGCCGCACCGATCCTTCTCTTCCGCTCCCATCGAAACTGCACGGCAAAGCCGATGGGAGCCACGGCTGCCAGGGAACACAGTAGAAACAAGCCTCTCTTCCATTTCATTGGACGTCCCTTCCCTTGTTGAAATACAAGAGCGAAACCGTGAAGTGTCCAAATGGACGCCTCGCTGAAGCCGTGCAGTGAGAGAGAACATCCCTCCCTCCCCTGGTTCACCTTGAAACCCCGGCGGAGGAAAATAGAATGCTCCTGAGAAATAATAGCGCAGCAGGGGATAGAAACCGCCAGGAGGCGATACACCATGTTACGCCACAGTCAAGACGAACCTGAGACACACAAAGAAAATGCCTGCGCACGCTGGATGAAAAGCTGGTTTTGCGCGCCCGAAAGGGACGCGCCTGCCGCCACAGATATTCAGGCACTGCTGCCGGCAGTCGAAGAGATCGACCTGCCTCTGCTGGAACTGCAAAGAGCTCTTGTTCGGAGAGCAAATGCCGTCCCGGCGGCCTGTCGAAAGTCGGGGGTTTTTGCCCCCTTATTGGTCGTTATACTTGTTTTGACAGCCAACTACCCGCCTCTGGGTATCATCGCGTTCGCGCTGCTCGCAGCCAGCAAGGCGAACCCGTTCCTCTTCCTGTCGCGCAGCAGCCAGGCGGCGGCAGATGCGGTAAACGCATTGGCGAATACAGAGAATCTGCATGCGGTCGGGCCTCTGGCGGAAACCCTGAGCCTCTGGGATTCCTCGCCCGTTGCCATCAGCGCCCTGTGCCGCCTGCTCCCACGCCTGGAACCTTCCGACGCGGATCTGCTGACCGAACGCCAGCTTATCTGCCTGCGCCGTGCGCTCAGGCAGAGTGCAAGTCGCTTCCTTTTCTGGCGCGCAGATCCGATCTTCGCATTCGTTCTGCGCCGCGCCCTGACAACCCTCGACGCCCTGCCATCCGCAGAACGGACCGCAGACCAGGATCTCGTCGAACCGCACACGTCCCATGTGGAAGGGCTGCTGCAGATGTTTCAGGACGCTGTACGCCAGCGCCGGAAAAACACAGTCAATATCGGGGTGGCAGCGGGCCTCAGCGCCGCATTCGGCGTCGCCAATCTCTTTACCCTGCACCATCCTCTGCCTGACAACTATCTGCTATACGCTGCGGTCGGCGCTCTGGGTCTCACCCTCACTCTCTCGTGCCGGGGGCTGTTTCGCCTGAAGGGCCTCATGAAAGAGCTCGCCACGGTCAGCGACCTGCGCGTCGCCGGCCCCTTTATCGAGATCGCCGCGCTGGAGGATGGCAGTGCGAAAACGATGGCCATGCACCTGCTCACCCGCCTGCTCCCGCGCTTCCGAGCCAGCGATGCCAAACTGCTTACCGATGCCCAGCATGCCGCGCTCATTCACATCCTCGCCCGCCGCTATCCCACGCTCGATTTCTTCGTCGCCGCCCTTAAAGCGCTGGAACAGATAGGGGACGCCAGAGCGCTCCCCGTCGTGGACAACCTCGCAGCAGGCCGCTGTGTGACGACAGACCCGAAAAGAGTGCAGGCCGCAGCCCAGGACTGTCTGCCCTTTCTCCAAATACGCTGCGATCGGCAGCAGGCCAGCCAGACCCTTCTGCGCGCCTCCTCCGCCTCCGAAACACCCGCCGACACGCTCCTCCGCCCCGCTCAGGGTATCGGTCCTGCAGAATCCTCAGAGCTGCTGCGAGGGGGAACCTCTCCCACGCAGAGCCGCTAAACCAAAGAGCTGCTTCCATTAGACGGCAAAAAACCGGAGGACGTTACCGCTCTCCGGTTTTCAAGTTGCTGGATACCAAATCTTGGATTATGCAGGGAATCAATGCAGCTAAGGACAGGCTTGCACAGAGAGTCGGCCATTGAAACGAATGACGAAAATACGCCTGGTTG
Source organism: Chthonomonadaceae bacterium (assembly GCA_043733205.1). Lineage (GTDB taxonomy): Bacteria > Armatimonadota > Chthonomonadetes > Chthonomonadales > Chthonomonadaceae > JANXLO01. Next base: position 8,019 of record JAYTGR010000684.1, on the reverse strand, counting down.
GATTCGGACCAACGGCTTCTTGCTCCGGAGGCAAGCACTCTATCCACTGAGCTACAGGCGCGTATAACTGCTGATAATATAACAGACTATCCGCGTCCTGTCAAGACAGCTGCGTGATTTCGGCTATTTTATCGCCGGGGCAGCCGGGGGCCCTGTGGCGGTGGGAACAGTCGTTGTGGGCAGAGCAGGCAATGCATCCGTTGAGACAGTTCCCCTCACGGCTTTGCCCTTCAGTTTCCGGCCCCCCGGAAGAGGGGTGCCCGCCCGAACCACATAGAGCGCGATATCGCGGACCACGGGCGGAGTCGCCAGCGTCAACCCCTCCTTCGCACTGGTGACGCTCACATCCGTCGCGTCCAGCGATCTCCCCGCATACGTGTCCCACCAGGTCGCGCGATACTTGCCTGCCTGCAGTCCGGTCAGCAGCACCCGTCCGCTGATACCCGTCGTCGCTTTCGTCTGTGCCAGCGGGGAGTCTACCGTCGCACGGTTGTAGACCCATGCTGCCGCATAGTCCTTCCCCACCCGTGCCTGCGCCGCCAGAGCCGGCGCATAGTTGGAAAGCGCAAACTGCCGCACCACAAACCAGTCCTTGCCCGTATTCTGAACCGTGATCGTATGCGCGCCCGCAGGCACGTCGATCGACACCGTCTCCTCGGCAGCCTTCGGATGGTAATCGCTGGCAGCCGCCGGGTAGTCACGCTCCGCCGACTTGCCATCGACGCTCACCTTCACGTGCGCGCCCAGCTTCGCCACCTGCTCTACCGAGACCGCGAAGGTTCCCACCTGCGCATAACTGACCTGAAGCGTCAGCGGTTTCGGAATCATATCCGCATGGTTCTGCCCCTGAATAAAGGTCGGGAACCGATCCATTCCGGCGGGCACACCGCTCTCTCCCACCACAAACTCGTTCTGCGTCGCGCTGCCGAACCCGCCGCCCGGAGCAAACCGCAGCGCCGCCCGCTGCGTGGTCTCGACAACGGGATTGACCGTCGTCAGCCCCCCCTTATTCGCATAACCTGACGCCGTCAGGAAGCCCGACATCGCCAGGTAGTGACTGTAGAGATCCTGTTTCTCGACCGCATCCCAGTCCCAATACTCCGGCACGCCCGCGTGCCCGCTCATCAGCCCCGCCCAGATCCCCAGATGCAGGCCCGCGCCATCGTCCTTCAGATCCTTCGGCCCAAACTCCCCGACAAACCCCGGCCGATCCGACTTCTTCTTACCGGCGCTCGTCTCCGGCATCAGCAGCACCGTCAGCAGGTCCGTCGGATAGGAATGCGTCTGCACATAGTCCACCGTCTCCCAGATCGGGCTGTCCGCAGCGATAGAAGGCGCGGAACTCGTGGTCAGCAGATGGCGGTTGCCGTCGAACTGGCGCAGAAACAGCGCCATCTCCCGATGCCAAAGCGCGATATCGTCCCACAGCTTGCCCTGCGCCGCATCCGTAAACTCGACCTCATTGAACAGCTCATAAGCCAGAATATTCGGCGAGTAACCCCAGCGCGCCACGATATAGTAGAGTTTGCGCTTCGTCAGCAGCCTTGCCTGCGGATCGGTAAAGAAATCCTCAGGGCTCTTCAGGAAGCCGCCGTTCTTGATATTGTAAGGGTTCTGCTCCCAGTTGGGATTGACGTTGTGAGAATACTTGTACCCGCTCACGCTGGAGTACTGCCCATGATGCTGCAGCACCCACTGGAAGTAGATGTCGTTCTTCTCCGCGCCCTCCACAACAGTGTCCCACTTTTTCGCGACCGCCAGATCGATCGTCCCGACCTTCTCCGGCTTGCCCGTCTCCGGCCAGTCGAGATTGAGACCGTCGAAATGCGTCATCCACACACGCGACCAGTTCTCTCCCGCCGCATGCATCTTACCGAACAGTTCCGGGAGCTCCGGCAGGCCCTTGTTATGCCATGCCTGATTGTGCCCGAGCGGCAGATACCGCTCGCCGGTGTCGAAAACAAATCGGTTGTGATCCCCTGTATCGATGCGCACAAAGCCCGGCTTCGGGTCGCCCTTGACCGTCCACTCTTTCTTTTCCAGCTTCTCTTCACGCGCTGTCTCACGGTTCAGCTTCACATCGACCAGGGAATAGGTGCCGGGTCGTGACGGTGTAAACCGCATCCGCCAGGTCTTGCCGCCATCGAAAAAGGCCGGAACCTGCACTGTGCCGCCGTCCGCCTTGCGCAGTGTGACCTGAACATTGACCTTCTCATAATCGAACGGATCGCCGGGCAGACTCGACAGTTCAAACGATGTTTCGATTCTCGGATAGGCGCCACGCTCCAGCGCGTTGACCGGGCTGCCGCTGCCGTTCTGCGTACCATTCCCATACCGCCCAGCCAGGGAGCCGCTGTAACTGTTCCCGATATCGCCGCCCAGACTGCGCGTCAGGCCGCTGCCATAGTCCTGCGCACCGCCTCCACAGCCTGCCAGCAGCGCCACCGGCGCCACAACCGACGCATACGCCAGCCGTCCAAAATTTCTCTTCATCGCTCCCAGCCTTCCTGCCCAGTCCGTACTCCCAGCACTTCCTGCTCCCTCTTTCGGTACACCGCCCCAAAATCCCTTTTGGCCGCCAGTCCCTCTCCTGCAGGAAAACTCTGCCTCGCCTCGAACCTGCACAGCCAGCATTCCCAGTTTACAGACGCATTCCAGCCAGACAACGTTCCGGGACAACTATCCTAGTCAATCCTTGATGTCCGACGAATCCAAGATCAGACACAACCCAGCCTGCTCCAGCATCGGCAGAATCAGCACACCGGAGGCGGCGCGCCAGCCGGAACAAATCACCGCACTCACTCCGTCAGATCAGTTCCTCGATGAGATCGAGCGGGCGGACGAGATCGTCATCGGAGTGGTGATGCATAACTTCAGCATCCCTTCGGTCCTGAAACTCTGGATCGATCAGATCTCCCGCAGGGGACGCGCCTTCTCCTACGGCGCGAACGGCCCGGAAGGCCTGCTGAAAGGTAAGAAAGCGACGATCGTCGAGGCCAGCGGCGGCGTCTACGATGCGGGCACACCGATGGCCTCCTAAGACTTCATCGAACCCTACCTCCGCACCTTCCTGGGATTTATCGGCATCACCGATGTGACCTTTGTGAAGGTCGGCGGCACCGCACAACTCATGTCAGGCGCGGTCGCACGCGAGACGCTCCTCGCGCCTGCGCTGGAGCAGATACACACACTCGCGGCCTGAAGCACCCACAAGAAAGAAGGACGCAATGAAAATCGCGGTACTCATCGCACGCAACCTGATGGGACTGATGTTCCTGGTCTTCGGCCTGAACGGTTTCCTGCACTTTCTGCCCATGCCCATGCCCACCGGCCAGGCACTGCAGTACATGACCATTCTTTCCGCCTCGCACTACATGGAACCGGTTTTCCTGCTGCAGATCGTCGGAGGTGCGCTCCTGCTGGCAAACCGTTTCGTCCCGCTGGCGCTGGTTCTGCTGGGGCCGGTTATCGTGAACATCATCCTATACCATATCCTGATGGCGCCGCAAGGTCTGCCGCTGGCGCTGATAGTAACCGCACTCTGGCTGACCGTCTTCTGGGCAGTGCGCAGTGCGTTTACGGGCATATTCGCGGCGCAGCTACAGCCCCAGGAAACCAGCGGAACCGTACCTGCCGGCAGAATCGCCTGAATCCGTTTTACCAGGGTCATTCAGTTTTCGCCCAAGGACCGCATCTGAGTCCGCGCAGGCGGACCTTCGGCCGCAGGCCCTAGCGAAGGACTTTAGTCCATCGTGCCAGCCGAACGCTCGCATGCGGATAACTGAATGGCCTGAAGCCGTTTCACCGCTTGGGCAGGAAACACACCGACGCGTGTCTAAACGTCCGTTAGACTTTTCCTGCCCAAGGACGCTGCCATGACCCTTATCGGACCCCATATCGATCCGCCATTGGCCGACATACCTGCTCTGCTGACGAGTTCCGGCTACACCACGTTTCAGACGACCTTACGCGCCCCGCTCCACCTCTCGAAAGACGGCATACCGGATGCCGCCGACCAGGAACGGTTTCGTGCCGCCTGCGCGGCCGCAGCTCCCCTCTGGGGGATCGCGCACGCCTCCCTGCTCACGAACCCCGCCTCGCCCGATCCCCGCATCCGCAATAGCTCCGCAAGCGCCCTCGTCGCCGATGCCGTCCTCGCCGCCGCGCTCGGACTGGCGGGCGTCTGTTTTCATGGCGGATACCAAAAAGGCCACTCCACACGCGAAGCCGCCCTGGAAGCCCTCGCCTACAAACTCAATGACGTGCTCGGACGCCTGCCGGCAGGAGCGCGCGTCCTGCTCGAAAACAGCTGCGAAGGCACCGAACTCTGCCAGACGATCCCGGAACTGGGACAGGTCATTGCCGCCCTCGACACCGACCCCACCAAGCTGGGGATCGTCCTCGACACCTGCCATCTGCACGTCGCAGGCTTCGACCTGGCTGCCCCCGGTGCCCCCGAACGCCTCTCCGACGAGATCGAAGCCGCCGGCCTGACTGCCTACTTCACCGCCCTCCACCTCAACGATGCCCGCGAAGCCTGCGGCAGCCACCGCGACCGACACGCTGTCCCCGGCGAAGGCACTATCGGAGAAGGACTCCGCCTCCTCCGCGCCCATCCCCTCTTCGCCCCCCTGCCCGCCATCCTTGAGATCGCCCGCTCCGAAGTCCCCCAAGCCATCGCCTTCCTCGAACCCTGATCGGCCAAATACAAAAATCCCCTCGCTGTAACGACCCGAAAGCCGTGCATAACGAAGGGAGCGTAAAGGAGGGGCAGGCCGCACCGGTCCCATCGAACGCCGAAACCGGCGCTCGGAGTAACCGCTGCAAACCTGCCGCAATCGAACATAGCCAGGAGCTTTCACCGAGGCTGGCGAGAGCCCGACGAACGGGGAGCCTTAAAGGCAGGAGAGCCCGACGAACGGGGAGCCTTAAAGGCAGGAGGGGACGATCGAACGGAGTTTACGCCGCAGCAGATACCGGCGCTGGATCTTCTCCTGCGCCAGCGGATGCGACTCACGCCAGCGCCGAACACGCGCCGAAGCGCACACGCGACAGTAAGGCGAACAGCGATCAGCCGGTTTGGGATGGAACGCGAAGTCGGTGCGCGGCTTGAGCGTGCGGCAGTCCCGACACCTCTTGGAGGGGAGCGCCGGACTTGCGAGCGCAATGGTGGGCCGCGACAGCGGCGGTGTCGGGAACGGAGAGCCAGTCGAGTCCATCGTCATCACGCAGTCCCCATTCTGAGCGAGGGAGGCGGAACACACGTTCCGGCGGTTCGGCAAGATTGTTCATGGGCAATATCCTCAGTAAAGAAGCGAACGAAGAAGCGTTCTATCCATACTCAGTATATCTCTATGATAACACAAATATCTAGGTTATTGCAACAATCAGCCTGTATACGGCAGCGATAAGGAATTCGGCGCACGATAGCGGAATGATGCAGCAGCGAAATAGCGTGGACATTTCGGAGGCAAGCAAGCCCGTGGAACCCAAAATAGGGAGCGACACTGGCGCCCTCTCTCTGGTATCTGAGGTAATATAGCGAAATATGCAGCCACCACCCTCCTACTTCAGCATCTTTATTCGAGACACCTGCGTGCTGGTAGTCGTCGCCTATCTGCTCACACGAGGCCGAATGCTGCGTCTGCTGTTTCAGAAACGCCTCCCGCCGCCGCAAACATTCGGACTGGGGATAACGCTGGGTCTGATGGGACTGAGCGAATCGCTGTTTCAGGACGCCCCCCTTGTCTACGCCACGCACACGCTCTCCGTAGCCTTCGCCACCATGGTCGGCGGACTGCCGATCGGCTTGATCGCGGCCGCTGTCATCTCGATCGGAGTCGCCTTCCAGACGCCAAATCGCTTGATCGCCACCATCCTCGCCGTGCTCCTCAGCGCCATACTGTCGCGTATTCTGCGGCGCACAGCTACCATTCCGCAGCGATTGGCAAGCGGCTTCCTCGCTGGAGCCGCCGCGCAGGCCGCGCGACTGAGCCTGCATCTCCTGTTCGTCGGCACCCTCTATCCCCGGCCGCTGCCGCCAACCGCGATCTTCAGCATTCCCTCCAATGGGTTCGGCGTAGCGCTGCTGCTGCTGGTCGTCAGCGACGCGCAGGTGAGAGCCGACAGCGAACAGCGCCGCCTGGAAGCCGAGCGACGCCTCGGCGAAGCGGAACGCGCTCATGCCCTCGCCTCCGAAGCGCAGCTGACAGCCCTCCGCGCCCGAATCCATCCCCATTTTCTGTTCAACGCGCTGAACTCCATCGCAGAGCTCTGCTGCATCGCGCCGGAACGCGCCGAAACCGCCAGCATCAACCTCAGCCGACTGATGCGCCGCGCCCTGGAGACCCACGCCGATCTGATCCCGCTGCACGAAGAGCTTGCGCTCGTACAGGCCTATCTGCAGATCGAAAAAGAGCGGATTGGAGACCGCCTGCAGGTCATCTGGTGCATCGATCCCGCCTGCACCACCGTTCTTGCACCGCCGTTCTCCGTGCAGACGCTGGTCGAAAACGCGATTCACCACGGTATTGGGCCGCTGGAACAGGGCGGCGAAATCGTCATTACCGTCCGCAGCGGCCAGCGCCGCATCCTGGTCGCAGTCCAGGACAATGGCGCCGGAATGCCCGCAGTAGCACGGCAGATTCTTCCAGAAGAGTCTCCCACCCGGCTGCACGGCCTGCAGATTCTAGATCAGCAGCTGGCTCTGCACTGCGGAACGACAGCCCGCCTCCGCCTCTTCACCCGGCAAAATCGGGGAACGCTCGCAGCATTCACGCTGCCCATCGAGGAGAGCGGCGCAGGATGGAAGTAAAGATGCTGACCGTCCTCATTGCTGATGACGAGCCGCTGGCCCGTGCCCGACTGCGCCGCCTCCTGAAACAGCACGCTGTGCTGGTCCTGGGCGAAGCGGAAAATGCGGGCCAGACCCTGCGGTTCGCCGCAGATCTCCGGCCCGATCTGCTGCTGCTCGATATCCGTATGCCCGGCCCAACCGGAATGCAAATCGCCGACGCCCTCCTGTGTCTGGAGCCTGCACCGCTGCTGATTTTCGTCACCGGCTATTCGGAATATGCCGTCGCCGCCTTTGAAACCGATGCGTTGGACTATCTCCTCAAGCCCGTTACCGCCGAGCGTCTGGCGGTTTCGCTGGAGCGCGCCCGCGCCCACCTGGCCGATCGGCAGGCACGCATGGAACTGCAGTCCTTGGTTCGCAAGGGAGCCGAAGCCGCCCTTCCCCTGCGCACTCTCCCCGCGCGGGGAGACTATACCGTGCGCTTCATCCCGCTCAACGATATCCTGTACGCCGTCGCGCGGGAAAAACGGGTCTACCTTCACACGCGCGAAGGCGAATTTCGCGCCTACCACACCCTTACCCGCCTGGAATCCCTGCTTCCCCCGGAAGAGTTCCTGCGTATCCATGACTCCGCGCTCGTTCACTTGACCACGGTAGCCGAACTGCTTTCCCTGGGCGATCACGCGTACGAAGTCCGCCTCACCAACGGTCAGCGGCTGCGCGTCGGCCGCACACGCTATGCCGAACTCCAGCGCCGCCTGGGCCTGTCACGCCCCAAATCCTCCTGAAACCGGGCTGTTCATCCCAATATATGGTGCGTTCATCTTAAATTCTCAACTATTCTCCGGTCGTCTCGTCTAGCAAAGTGCCAGGACGCACAAGGCTGTTCGCTGCGTCGATACCGTTCGTGCATGGTATCGACGCAGCGAACGGCGCGAACGGCGCGAACGGCGCAAAAAGAATATGCGAAAGGAACCGGGATCGCTCACAAGACAGACTGCGGCGGATTGTATCGGCGGCGTTTCGCAGGCTGCCAGCCCTGCCTGCACCTTTTCGCCGCAGCAACCGCGCACGATTTCCTGTCTTCTTCCCGGTTGGATCCACGATGCCCCTCAACCGAAAGACGCATTCAGCCATGAAGCCTCCCGCCCCCTGCCTGCCGCTCTCCTGCCGCTCGGACTGGCGAAAGGTGCTGCGTTCCCTGCGCTGCGCCCATAAAAAAA
>JAYTGR010000683.1:0-4017 GCA_043733205.1 Chthonomonadaceae bacterium | reverse complement strand
TGAGGCAGGCAGCGCACCACCGTCACCTCCCTCCCGAAACGGCGTCGGCAGAACGCGGGAGGCGGGCGAATGAAGCAGCTGCATCCGGTCCTCAGCGGGATACTGCGCCCAATCGGGAGCGTCACGATCGGCCTGATCCTGGCGGCGGCGCTGATGAAAGCCTCGGGATACCCGCCGGGGGAGGCGTTCTCCGCGCTCTGGACGGGCGCGACCGGGCTCGCCGCCGGACCGCCTGCCGGGACGCACGCTCTCGCCTTTGGCAGCGGGCATATCGCCCTGTTTCAGATGGCGCAGTCGCTTTCCAAGATGACGCCGCTGCTGTTCTGCGGGCTGGCCGTCGCGCTCGGCCTGCGCGCCGGTCTTTTCAATATCGGCGCGCAGGGACAGATGACGTTCGGCGCGCTGGCAGCGGCGGCGGTCGGAATGCGCACGGGACTGCCGCCGCTGCTGCATATCCCGCTGACTCTGGCGGCGGGCGCGATCGCGGGCGCAGTCTGGGCGGCTTTGCCGGGCCTGCTCAAGGCGCGGCGCGGCGTACACGAAGTCATCTCCACGATCATGCTGAACTTCGTCGCCCTCGACATCGCCAACTATCTCATCACCCACAACATGCGCGACCCCAACAGCCAGAACCCGCAGACCCCGGAGGTCGCCGCCTCCGCCGTGCTCGCGCCCCTGATCCCGCACACGGCCCTGACCGTCGGCCTTCTGCTCGCCCTGCTGGCCGCACTGGCGGTCACGCTGCTCATCCGCTGCACCGCGCTCGGCTATGCGATCCGGGCAGTCGGCTTAGGCGCGGAGGCGGCGCGGGCGGCAGGCATCGCCGTCCCGCGCACCCTCATCGTCACGATGGCGCTTTCGGGCGCGCTGGCAGGATTGGCGGGCGCGGTCGAAGTGATGGGGGTGCAGCACCGGTATGCGACGGGAATAGCGGCTTCTTACGGATTCGACGGGATCGCCGTCGCGCTGCTGGGCGGGCTGGGCGGCATCGGCGTCGCCTTCAGCGCGCTCTTCTTCGGCGGGCTGGCGAGCGGATCGTCCTATATGGAGTCGCTGACCAATGTGCCTGCCCCGATTTCGGTCATCGTGCAGGCGGTCGTCATCGCCTTCGTAGGCATGCGGCCACGCCCGCGTACCGCACCCGCTCCCACGGCCCCTGCCCCGACACAGGATCCGGCCGCAGAACCTCCGACCGCACGAAAGGAAGCCGATGCCGCCCTCTGACGCTGGATCTGCCGCGCTGCTGGCGGCGCTGCTCCTCGCGACGCTCACCAGCGCCACGCCGCTGATCCTCGCCGCGATGGGAGGCATCCTCTCCGAGCGCGCCGGGGTCGTGAATATCGCGCTGGAAGGGCTGATCCTGGCCGGAGCGTTCATGGGCGTTGCCGCAGGGCGCACCTCCGCGCTGATCGGCCTGCTGGCCGCGCTCACAGTCGGGGCTCTGCTGGGCGCAGTCCACGCCTTCCTCACCCAGAAGACCCGCATGAACCATGTCGTGAGCGGTCTGGCCATCACTCTGCTGGCAGCGGGCGGAACACGCTACCTCTTCCAGAAAATGCTGCGCGACGGTGTGCAGATCGACGGCCTGCCGCAGTCGTTCTTCCTCGTCACCGCCCTGCTGCTGCCCTTCGCGGTGCAGTGGCTGCTGTCCAGCACCCGGTTTGGCCTGCGTCTGCGCGCCGTCGGCGAGAACCCGGCCAGCGCCCGTATGGCGGGAATCGCCTCCGTTCCCGTCCGCTTCGTCGCCGTCACGCTCTCCGGCGTCTGCGCCGCCCTGGCTGGCGCCTTCCTCTCGATGTCGGTCGCGCACCGCTTTTCTCCGGATATGTCGGCGGGCAAAGGCTTCATCGCCCTCGCCGCCGTCATCTTCGGCAAATGGCATCCTCTCGGCGCGATGGTCGGCGCACTTTTCTTCGGCTTCTTCGACGCCCTCCAGAGTCAGATGCAGATCAGCCATGTCCATCTCGTCGCTCTCGGCATCGAATGGACCAACCCCTTCCTCCTCGACGCACTCCCCTACCTCATGACCCTCGCCGCCCTCGTCACCCTCGTCGGCCGCGCCACCCCCCCCGCCGCCCTCGGCCTCGAAGACACGTGATTTTTATTAGCTGCGCGTTGAAGCTGATCCACTGTCATTTACGAGGTTAATTTAGCGCCTCTGAGCGGCAGGAATGGTGGGAGTTGGATCGTTTCCCTGTCTTGACCTTTTCAAAATCTGTCCGACCTTGCCATATAGCTCTCCGGTCAGTCCGTCAAGCATGTTATGTTCGATGTCTTCCAGCCTCCCAAGTTTACTTGTCCAGTTGCCGGAAGGCAATTGGCGGGCAGCATGGGTAGGCATACCTTGTGGATTCAGATAGAGGGCGACCTTTTCGTATCCAGGCTCCAGGTCAGCGGTATCGCAGGATGTGTAGCCGAGCAAGAAATAGGCGGCGATAAAAGCCTCCAGCGTTTCCAGACGCGGCACCCCTGACGGCCAGTAGTAGTCGCCGAAGGCATCGGGCCACCACCAATCTCCATCCTCCGCAGCAGCCCATGCGATACAGTTATACTCTGGCGTTGCAGGGCTCGTTTCGTGAAAGCCACTTGCCATAAGTCCAGGGAAAATAGCTTCAATGCGACTGCTCACGGAATATACCCATGCTCTTTGCCCCACTGTATCCAGGCAGCAGTCATAGCGCGTACTTTGCCGCGCTCTTCCGGCGCGATGGGGTCTTCCCCGGTGATTGCCCGCAAAGCCCAGAACCAGTGATCGGGCTTATTCTGAAGTTCGCGCAGAATCAGAGGGACCGCAGTCTGTCCCATGCCAATGACCTCCTGGTAGGCGGGGTGCATCGCTATTTGAGAAACAGAAGAGAATGCTGCAGTCTCTTGATGCCAGCGCACCGCCAGCTGTGCAAATCGCTGGGCGGCGTCAGACTGTTCGCGTCCGACTGGCAGCGCTATAACGATCTCCACATCTGCGCCTTCGGGCAGTTCAGGAGCCGTAATTTCGATACGATGGCCTGACAGAACAGTCGTATTCAACCTCAGAGCTGTTTGCATTCGTAGATCTCCTGGTATCATTATATCATAAGCATGGGTGGTGACAAATTTCCCCACCGCTCTGAATTATTTCGCAGCCTGCTTCGTTTTACGCCGCAATTCAATCCCCTATACAGATGGCAACAAGGATGGACTTACGATGCTTTATGGCACAAATTGGCTCTCGGGAGCGATGGCTGCTCTCGTGGGCGCCGTCTTCAGTGCGGCGCTGCTTCCTTCCGCAGCGGCAGCGCAGGCAGCCGCGCCTCCGAAAGCGGCCGCTGTCCGGAAGACAGCGGCCGTGCAAACGAAGAAATGTCTCCTGCGCGATTTTATGGGCCTGAATGTCCATTCCGTCGGCTTCAAGCCCGAACTGTACAAACCGATCTGCCGCCTGGTGCGTGACTATCACCCCATGGTATGGGACATTGGCGATGACACCAGCAGTGCCGCCGAGTTTCCCCGCACACGCAGCAACATCGTCAACTGGCTCGACGAATATGGCTCCTGGAAAAAAACGGGTTATGAGATCGACGCCTCGCTGCAGTTTGAGCAGACCGGACCGGAAAAATGGAAAGACATGCCAAAGGATGCGTTCGCCTATGGACGCGCTTTCGCGCAGTATTTCGGTCCCTCGGGGATGCATCCTCTCGTCGGGAGCGTCGAGATCGGCAATGAGCCGGGCAGCTACAGCGACAGCGAGTATCGCACCGTCTTCGAGAACATGGCGCGGGGGATCCGCCAGGGCGATCCGCACCTGCCGATTGCCACCTGCAATGTCGTGGCAGGCACACCCGACAAATACACCAAGAACATCGCCAGCCTTGAGGGGCTGCAGCCGCTCTACGATATCATCAATATTCACACCTATGCCTTCGCCGAACCGTATCCGACCTGGCGGCGCAGTTATCCCGAAGATCCCAGCATCAAATATCTGCCCCCCGTGACCGACACGATTGCCTGGCGCAGCGCGCATGCCCCCGGAAAGCAGAT